>JACCRA010000675.1 GCA_013813825.1 Pyrinomonadaceae bacterium
CAGTAACGTAAAGCAGAAGGATCGTATGCCGTCCGTAGCCAACGATCGCCTCCCCTATCGCATAAGTGACCATCACAGCCGGCGGGCGCAGTTCCAGCAAGTCTGAATAAAGCGGCCGGCCGCCCAACAGTTCGTGACCGATCACGGCGTAGATAGACACATCCCTCTGAATCGGCTTGCGGTACGCCCACACCCGCTCAGCCACGATGAAGGCGGCCAGCGCGATGAGCACAATAGCTGTGATGCGAGCATTGGTCGACTTGCTACTCACTGTTGCCAAGGCCCTCCCAGCAAGACGCGGCGAACATCTCTCAAACAGTTAAGCCGATGTGCAAGTTTTAGTTGATAGCTATTACCGCCGGCAAAACTGAACAAATAAAATGCGAATCAAGAGTAGAACGAGTATGATCGCCAAGCAAACGACCAGCGCCTGCGGTAAGTTGGAGTGTGGCGATGGCGATTGCATGTCCCGACTTTCACGAAACACTTTACCGCCCGATGTTAGCAGACGGAGGGTACTTTTTCACCTTATTCTTGAACTTCATGAAAAGCCCTAAACGTATCGCTGTTGTACTGGTCACGGGATTCCTGGCGTTCGCGCCGCCGGGGACAATGATCTTCGGGCTGATGCTTATTTTGGGAATCGTCGGCAACCGCTGGCTCGTCGTGGGGGGGATTCTCGGCCTCGCCGTCGTGGGCGGCGCGGGGTGGCTGGTGCTTCGGAGGCGAGCCGGGAAAAGAGCGGACGCGAGGAAAGACCGCTGCGAGCATTTGACTGGTGTAACAGTTGGAAACGCCGACACGGAACAACATGTCACCGCGCGAAATTTGCCTTAGCTCTTTCGCGGCTCTTTCGCGGCTCTTTCGCTCAAGCCTTCGTCGCTTCGGCGGCGGCGACGTGCTCCCATTCCTCATACAAAGCGCGCAAACTCTCGTCGGCCTGCCGGTATTCTTCGTTAAGTTGCGCGAGCCGCGCGGGCGCGCGGGCGACCGCGGAGCGTCCCATCTCTTCGGATACAGCGGCGAGACGTTTTTCGACTTCAGCGATCTCAGCTTCGACAGCCTGTGGCTCGCGGGCCACCGCCTTCTTCCTTTTCGCCGCCTTGCCGTCCGCCGCCTGAGCCGCACGCCGTGGTGAGGTTTCGCGTTTGACCATTGCGGGAGTTTTTTCAGGTGTCGTGCTTGCGCCCTTAGCCTGTTCGTCGGCAATTGACGTTTGTCGAGAAGCCTGTCGCTGCGCGGCTTTCCAATCATGATATTCGGTGTAGTCGCCGTCGTAATGCTCGGCGTTGCCCGCGCCGTCGAGGGCGAGGATTTGGGTGGCGACGCGGTCGAGAAAATAGCGGTCGTGGCTGATCGTGATGATCGTGCCTTCGTAAGCGTCGAGCGCCTCTTCGAGGGCTTCCCGTGAGGGAATATCGAGGTGGTTGGTCGGCTCGTCGAGGACGAGGACGTTGACGCGCGAGTAGATCAGCTTGGCAAGCGCGAGCCTTCCCTTTTCGCCGCCGGAGAGATCGCGGACGTGCTTGTACACGTCGTCGCCAACGAAGAGAAACTGTGCGAGAAAGGAACGCAGTTCGCCGGCGGTCGCGGTTGCGGCGGCGACGCGACGCAGTTCCATGATGATCTCGTTGCGGTCGTCGAGATCGTCGAGTTGCTGCGCGTAATAGCCGACCTGCACTTTGGTCCCCCAGCGCGTTTCGCCCGCGAGCGGCGGCAACTTGCCGAGGACGGTTTTGATAAACGTCGTCTTGCCCGATCCGTTCGGCCCGATGATGCCGAGACACTCGCCGCGCTGAAGCGTGAAAGTAATATCTCCGGCGAGATGCTGGCCGGGATAGCCGACCGCCAAGTCGTTGACGATGAGCGTCTGATTTCCTGTGCGCTCGACCGCCTTTAATTGAAAATTACCTGACGATTGATCGACGCGCACCGCATCGACTCGCTCCATTTTGGCGAGCATCGTGCGGCGCGACTTGGCCTGCTTCGTCTTCTGGCCCGCGAGGTTGCGGCGGATAAAGTCCTCGGTCTTGGCGATCAATTGCTGCTGGTTCTCGTAGGCCCGCCGCTGCGCCTCGCGCCGTTCTTCGCGTTCGACGAGAAACTGTGAATAATTGCCGTTGTAGCTGATTGCTTTACCGCTCTCGACTTCGATGATCTTGCGGCAGGTGCGGTCTAGAAAATAACGGTCGTGGCTGATAATGACGTAGGCCGCTGGGTAGGTGGCAAGATACTCTTCGAGCCATTCGACGCCCGCCACATCAAGGTGATTCGTCGGCTCATCGAGCAGCATCACGTCCGGCTCGGCCAGCAGTAAGCGCGCCATGCCGAGCCGGTTCTTCTGCCCACCCGAAAGTTTTTCGACTTCAAGCTGCCACATCTCGCGCGTGAAACCGACGCCCAGCAGGATCGCTTCCGCGCGCGCCGCGTATTCAAAGCCGCCCTCGCGCTCGAACTCGTGTTGCAGGTCGCTGTACCGCTCCAGCACCTTTTCCAGATCGTCGCCAGCGGCTTCGCCCATCCGGTGCTCAAGCTCATGCATCTCGTGTTCGATCTGCTGCAAGCGGCCGAAAGCCGCGAGCGCCGATTCATGCACGGTCGCGCCCGATTCGAGATGGACGTGTTGTTCAAGCAGTCCGAGATTGATCCCGCGGGCGCGCACTACGTCGCCGCTATCGGGCATCTCTTCGCCGCTGATCAGTCGGAATAGCGTGGTCTTCCCCGCCCCGTTGCGCCCGACTAGCCCGACGTGCTCGCCCGGATTGATCTGCAAAGAAGTGCCGCGCAGCACGTCCTGCGCGGCATAAGATTTGTAAACTTCTGAGAGGCGGAAAAGCATAAGAGCAGCGACAAGTGACGAGTGAAAAGTGACGAGCAAGAAGTTTTCGATCTTGTCACTCGTTGCTTGTCACCCGTCACTGCT
>JACCRA010000694.1 GCA_013813825.1 Pyrinomonadaceae bacterium
GCGCCGCGCGTGCGAGCGTTGCCGCGCGTGAAGCCGGCGTTGGTGCGGCCGCCGATTTTGTGAGCGTGGAAAACTTTAACCGCGAAGGGCGCAAGGGAAATGATGAGTGACGAATGCGGAATGATGAATGTCATGCAGTTCCGTCGTGATCTTCATCATTTCTCATTCCGCATTCATCGTTTTTCTACGGCTGGCCGGTCAGTCGGCTCTTGCCCGTGAGCGCCTCGTTGTATGCGCCACCGGCGACTTCGCCGAGCGCGATGGCCGCGTCGAAGGCTTTGAGAGCTTCGTCGTTGCGATCTTGAAAAGCAAGGATGCGGCCCATGCCGGTGTGAGCGCGCGAGAGAAGCGCGCGGTCGGTGTCCGGCGACGCGGATTGAATCGCGAAGCGGTAGTTGGCAAGCGCCAGTCCCAGCCTTTGGTCTCGCAACTGCTCGTCGAAGGCCGCTTCCGCCGAACTGCTGGCGATTTGCGCGAGCGCGAAGAAGACGCGCGGCTCACCCTGATATTCCCGCATCAACGCCTTCAGGCGCGCCTCGGCCTCGTCATACTTCTTCAGCCGCAATAGTTCATTCGCCGCGTCAAGTTGTTTGATCAACGCCTCGCGCCGCGCCGCTTCCGGCCCCTCCTCGTCGTCGGTGTTGGCGATGTTGCCCGCTGCCGCCTGCGTTTGCCGCGCACGTCGCGCCGCGAGCGCGCGCTCGCGTGCCGCCGCGTACTCTTCCGGGCGCTTCAACTCGCGCGCCGGATCGATGCGGGCGATCATGTCCGTGAAGAAGTTGGCAACGTCGAAGCCGGCGATCTCCTGATCGCGAAGTTGTTCGGAGAAGTAAAAAGAGAGCAACGCGCCGCGCTCGTAGGCGTCGGCCAGTTGGGCGGTCAGTTCGTCTTCGATGGCGGCGCGCTCGGCTTGCACTTCCTGTGCGACGCGCGCGCGTTCGGCTTCGGGCGTCTGCGCCTGAAGTCGCGCTGTTGTCCGCCGGGTGACGTCTTGCAGTTTGGCGGCGGCGTTAAGGCGGGCGTCGGCGGCGGCGACGAGCGAGCGCGAGATGAGATCGAAGATGCCGGGCGTTGGCTCGCCGGACGCGGGCTTGAAGCGCGCATCGATCAACTGGCGAAGGTCCACGCGACGCAATGCGATGTCGCGATTGTGGCGGCGGACGAGCGGTTCAATAACGTATTGCAGATAGGCGCGGCGCACTTCCGAAGAGTTGAGGCCAATGCCGAACGGCACGATCACATAGTAGTCTTCGCCGACGACGCGGAAATTAACCGCGCCGGGCGCGGCCAGCAAATCGGGCACGATGACGAACCGGCGGTCGCGCTCGCGCGTGGTGAAAACCTGCGGCGCATCTTTCTTCTTCCCCTTTTGCGCGGAGGGATTGCTGACCGGCACGCGCTCAACGGTGATGGTCTGCGGGCGCGTGTGCAGGTACGAGAGGACGGTGCTAAGCATTTCAGCGGCCTGCTTGCGCTGGCGGTCGCCTTCGGCCTGATAGTCGCGCACGTAGCCGGGCAGTCGCTCCGCGATGCCGGACTGGCGGTAAAACTCACGCACGAGCGGCGCGAAGTCGAGCACTTCGAGCACGCCCGCGAAAATATCGTCGGAGCGCGCCGGGGCTTCAAACTGTGGAGCCGGGCCGAGCGCGAAGGCCAGCGAGACGTAGCGCGCGGCTTGCTGCGCGGGCGTCGCCGAAGCGTCCTTCAATTTGTTCAACTCGTAGAAGCGGCGCATCCGCGCTTGCAACTCCGGATCGAGTCCCGCCAAATCTTTCCGCACCTGTTGGCGAAACTCCGTGGGCGTGCGCCCGGCGGGCGTCTGCTCCAAGCCGACGGCTTCGAGCGCCGCCATCATCACGATCAGTCGCGGCTCCGGCGCGATCCGCACGCCGTAATCAGTGAGATCGATAGCGCCCGCGCGTTGTGAAGTCGTGGTCTGCGCAGTGGCCGTCGCACGTCCGCTGGCCGCCGCATGAGCACCGCCAATAGTAGTGGCGGCGGGCGAATTTGGACCCCTGGTCTGTGTCTGTGCCCGCAGCAATGCCGCCGGCTGGCTGGAGGCGAGCGCGAAGGCCAGCAGCAGTAGTAAATGTCTCTTCATAGTCCTGAGCATGTGTCCTGTTTGTAGTCCGTGCGGCGAGCGGCGGAATGTCGAAGGATGAGGGATGAGGGGCGGCGGGCAAAGGATGCCTATTGCTCGTCCGTCTCCTGCCGCTCTTCGCCATCTGCTGCTAGTGTGGCCGTGTCTTTCGTTGCGACCTTCGTTTTCGCGCGTGCCCGGAGAAGCCTTAAAGTAACAGGGTAAGCGGCCAGCGAACAAACGATGGAGAGCAGCATTCCGCCGACTGAAAATGGCAGCAGCACGTCGCGACTGTGCAACAGCAGTTGCCGCCAGTAATCGCCCGTCAGCAGATGCGGTTCCTTGAGCAATTGCATCCCCTCCGCCGGTAAACTCAATGGGCGTCCGAGCACTAGCGCGCCGAGGGCGTAGGAGACGACGATGATCGGCACGAGCGTCAGGAACGGATTGTTGATGAACGTACCGCTGTAGATCGCGATCTTGTTAAAGCGGAAGAGGAAAGCGATGGCCGTCGCCATCAGCGTGTGCAGGCCGAGGAAAGGCGAGAACGCGATGAAAATGCCGATTGAGAACGCCAGCGCCGTCCGCTCCGGCGGATCGTCAACCGCGAGCAGACGGCGGAAAGCAGCGCGAAACATAAAATCAGGTGTTGGATGTCAGGTGTCGGGCAATGCATTTATCCGACACCCGACACCTGACACCTACTTGAAGCTGTTGAGCGCGGAGGACTCGTCGTCGTAAGTGTCGAAGACGGTCAGGAGTTTGGTGATCGCGAGGAGGTCCTGAATCTTTTGGGTCAGGTTGAGCAACTTCAGTTGGCCGGCCTCGCGATTGAGGGTGGTGAAACTGGAAACCAATTCGCCGATGCCGCTTGAATCGACGTAACTGACGCTGCCGAGGTTCAAGAGAATCTTCTTCTTGCCTTCTTCGATGAGGCGGCGGATCGCGCTGCGGAGCGCGACGCTACCCTCGCCGATGGTAATCTTGCCGCTCAGGTCGAGGACGGTCACGTCGCCCGCCTGCCGCTCTGCCACATTCAATTCTGCCATGAGAGAACATCTCCTTCGAGAAAGTAATCAGTAATCAGTAATCAGTAATCAGTTCGGACAGTCAGTATTGTTTAAAGCTGATAACTGACGGCTGATTACTATTACTTTTTTATCTCTTCTTCGTCATCCGCACGATTGTGCCGCCTTCAGGGTGCCGGCTCCATTCAACGGTGTCCATGAAAGTGCGGATGAACAGGATGCCGCGGCCGGAAGCCTTGAGCAAATTTTGCGCGTCGGTTGGATCGGGAACCGCCTCGGGGTTGAAGCCTTCGCCGCGGTCACGCACGGTGACGACGAGTTCGGTGCCGTCGTCGGTGAAGGCTAGTTCGACCGGCTGGCTGGCGTCTTGCCGGTTGCCGTGCAGCACGGCGTTGGTGACGGCTTCGCGCACGGCCAAGTCAAGCCCGAACGCCGCTTCCTCGTTCAGCCGCAGACGACTCGCCACTTGGGAGGCGACAGTCGCCGCCTCTGCAATTGATTCGATGCGGCTCGCCAGCGTAATTTCAGTCGTCTCGTCAGCCACAATAAAAGATTCACGTTCTCGTCCGTCCGAGAGCCGCCCGGCGAGGCCGTGCCGCTGCCCGCCGCCACTGCACAACACTCTGTCAGAAAAAGCCTGCACAATTTATGCCGCGCCATGCAAGACTGTCAAGAATAGCAGTCAGCTTTGAGCTTTCAGCTTTCAGCTTTTCTGGAACTTCAACGCCTAACACGGGCTAAGGAGCGAGCCGACCGGGTGCCACTGTCGCGCGAATGCTTAAGCTGAAAGCTGAAAGCTGAAAGCTCAAAGCTGAAAGCTAAGGTAAGATGAAGCAATGAGGATTCAACCGGCGCGGCGGGTGCGCGGGCGGGTGCGCTTGCCGGGCGACAAATCGATCTCGCATCGGGCGGCGTTGCTGGCGGCGCTGGCCGAAGGGCGAACGCGCATTGCTAATTATTCGTCGAGCGCGGATTGCGCGGCAACGCTTCGATGCCTGCGCCAACTAGGCGTGAAGGTCGGGCAAGACGGAGCGATGGTCTCAATCGAAGGCGGGGGGACCAGTTTGCCAGAAACGCCGGTTGCCGCGCTTGATTGCGGCAACAGCGGGACGACGATGCGGTTGCTGGCGGGCGTGCTGGCCGGCCAGCCGTTCGCCGCGACGCTGACCGGCGACGCCTCTCTGCGCTCGCGACCGATGCGCCGGATCATCGAGCCGCTCGAACTGATGGGCGCGACCGTGCGGGCGCAAGACGGCGGGCACGCGCCGCTACGGATCGAAGGGCAAAGGCCGCTCGCGGCGATCAGCTACCGACTCCCTGTCGCCAGCGCGCAGGTCAAATCCTGCGTGTTAATCGCGGGCTTAAACGCGGAGGGGCGGACCGAAGTCTTTGAGAAAGACACTCCGACGCGTGATCACACGGAACGACTGCTGCGCTGGTTCGGCGTCGAGATCGAGACGGGAGAGCGAAGCGGCGTGGCGGACGAAGGCCGCGCGACAGCGCCGTTCGTCGCGCTCGCGGGCAGGCAGTCTTTAACGGCGCGCGATTGCTTCGTGCCGGGCGACATCTCCGCCGCCGCGTTCTTCATCGTCGCCGCCGCGCTATTGCCGGATTCGGAATTGACGCTCAACGAAGTCGGCCTGAACCCGACGCGCACGCACATCCTCGACACGCTGAACCTCTTCGGCCTGCGCGCGCTTGTCGCCAATCGCCGCGAGCAGAACAACGAAGCAGTCGGCGATCTGGAAGTGCGACATAACCCGGACGGCCTCCGACTCATTGCGACGAGCGAGCGAGAGTACGCGACCTTACGCGGCCCGGTCATCGCCGGCCTCATCGATGAGTTGCCGATCCTTGCCGTCGTCGGCTCGCAGATCGAAGGCGGCTTGGAAATTCGCGATGCCGCCGAGTTGCGCGTCAAGGAAACTGATCGCATCAGCGCCACGGTCGAGAATTTGCGCCGGATGGGAGTTGAAGTCGAAGAGTATGCGGACGGCATGTTCATCAAAGGGCGCACGTCCTTGCGCGGCGCTCACATCGACGCGCGCGGCGATCACCGCATCGCGATGGCCTTCGCCGTCGCCGCCCTCATCGCCGACAGCGAATCCTTGATCGACGGCGCGGAGTGCGTTGCCGTCTCATTTCCTGAATTCTTCCCCGTGCTCGAATCAATCGTTGAGCGATGAGCCATTCGCCGCGCATCGTCATCACCGGCTTCATGGGCGCGGGCAAAACCACCGTCGCCTGTGCGCTCGCCGCCCACCTCGACTGCCAAATGCTTGATCTCGACGACTTCATCACCGCTCGCACCGGCCGCACGCCGCAAGAGATCATTGACGAAGAAGGCGAGCCGCGCTTTCGCGAGATAGAAACCGCCGCCCTCCGCCAAGCATTGGAACAGACTCCGGCCCGCGCCATCGCCCTCGGCGGCGGCGCTTGGGCGATTGCCGACAACCGCGCGCTCGTCGCACAACACAACTGTGTGAGCGTCTGGCTCGACGCGCCATTCAATCTGTGTTGGCGGCGCATCGTCAATGCGAATGACGCCGCCCGCCCGCTTGCGCGCGACCGGGGAAGCGCACAACTGCGTTACGACGAACGGCGTCAGTTCTATCAACTCGCGGCGGCGCGTGTCGAGATCAAGGCCACGTCTGGCGTGGCCGATGTCGTGGCCGAAATCGTTGAACTGGTCAAAAGGTAAACACCAGCCACAAGGGCGCACAGAGGCGAAGAAACTTATCACTTTTCTTCGCCTCCGCGCGCCCTTGTGGTTTAATTTTTCTCCGTTGGTATGCAAAAAAAGGAGAAATGAGATGGCTGAACAACATGCCGACGCCAAAGCGCTCAAATTGGCGAAAGAGTTAAAGAACACGCACAACTGGAAACACCTCGCACGCTGGCATGGGCTTGGTTATTACGAGTTACAGACGGAAGACACAGGCGATGTGCCCGTCCGTTTGTTCCTCACCAAGACGCTCTTGAACGACGCTGAGGATATTCTTTATCGCCAGATCGTTAACGCCACGCGCTTCCCCGGCGTTCGCATGGTCGTCATTACGCCCGACACCCACTACGGCTACGGCGTCCCCGTCGGCTGCGTCCTCATCACCGACGCCGACGCGGGCGCGGTTGCGATGGGGCCGGTCGGCTACGACATCGGCTGCTTCACGGCGGACACGCTCGTCCCGACGGCCGACGGTAACTCATACCCGATTGGCGAATTGGCGGAGCGCGGCGGGGATGTTTTCGTCTATGCGATTTCACCCGATCAGAAGATCGTCATCGCGGAAGCCTCCGCCAAGCGGACTCGCACGAACGCGCCGCTCGTTAAAGTGACGCTCGACAACGGCCGGGAGATTCTCTGCACGCCCGATCACGAGTTCATGCTCCGCGATGGCAGTTACCGGCAGGCACATGAGTTAACGC
>JACCRA010000709.1 GCA_013813825.1 Pyrinomonadaceae bacterium
ACGTTAAAGACGTTGGTTCCCGTGATGTCCGAAGGCATCAGATCGGGCGTGAACTGAATGCGGCCAAAGTCCGCCCCGATGATCCGCGCCAGCGTCTTGACGAGCAGAGTCTTCGCCGTGCCCGGCACGCCCTCAATCAGCGCATGCCCTTCCGCCAACAGCGCGACTAAGACTTGCTCGATCACTGCATCCTGCCCGACGACGACTTTCCGCAACTCTGTAAGGATGTGCTCGACGGTCGAAGGAACGAAATTTAACAATAGACAAGCGATGAGTGATGAGTGATGAGTGATGAGTGATGAGTAAAAGCATTGCTTGTCTTTTCTCAACACTCAGCATTCATCACTCAGCACCTCATCTCTCCTTTTTGATGAGATTAGTGAGCCAAACCTTAGCGAGCGCCGACGGACTGCGCGGCCCGGAGCCATTGCTTGTAACGCGCCGTCGTTCGTGTTAACCAGTCCGGCGTAATTGTGGTTGCCTGCCCTTTATCAACTGCTGATTCCAGAGCGCGCGCGTCGGCAAGCAGGCTGGTCTTGATGGCGTGTTGCCCGTGTCTGAGGAAGCTGCCCAGCGTCGGGACAGCTTCCGGGCCGAGTTCCGAGAAGCTGGTTTGTAAGTCGTTTAGCATGTACGGCTCCGCCGTTTCCTCCATTTCACCGGCCAAGCTTTTGAAATAGTGTGTGATCTCCGCCGGCGTCAGGTCTTCTCTGCCGCTCCACATATCAAGCAATTCCATCACGCGACTTAAATGCTGCTGATGGCCGAGCGCCAGTGCCTTCAGCAAGATGGCGAGGCCGGGAGTTCCTTCGTATGAGCCGTCAATAAAGACGACCGCGCTGATCTCGATTCTATCCGATTGGCGCGGGCGGTATCCGTCCGGTCCCGCGCAGGCGCGATCTTCGCTCAACATCTCTATCGGGTACGAAGCGCCCGCTTTGATGAGCGGGCGCAAATGCTCTCCCGCGCGCCACTTCAGTTCCAGAAACTTGTAATTCTTAAAAGTGTTGAGTTGGACGGCCAGCACGTCTTTGTCGGAGCGATTGCTGAGAATTAGGCGGTAAGGCTCAGGCAGGGTGTGAGCCTCTAAGTTGTCCATGGCAAGAGACTGTGTTCGGTTAGAAATCCGAGGCGCACGCCCCGCCTCACTCAAGACTTTGACGACCGCCACCCGAAAAGCGTTGACGCCGTATCCCAACACTTCGCGCACCTCCGCCCGCTCGTTGGCGCGCAACGTGTAAGTGGCAACCTGCTGCCCACCCGCGTCATAAAACTCCCCGAACCCGACAGACACTCCGACCTGCCACAGTTCGCCGTCCGACCGGGCAGAGACTGTCACCGTCGAGACGGACGGACGCTCTTCGCCGCGGGGCGAAGCTGGCGGATGTCTCGTCACGATGCGTTGTAACACACCGTTCTGAGTCGTCTCCTTGATCGGAGCAAAGCGGCACCCGTCATCCCCACTGACTTCAATCATGTATTCGGGAAGAGCCGCCGCCACTACCTCTTGTCCTTGCGCTCCAGCACTCTTAACGATGAACAGACAAGCAACACACAAACCGACGCGGACAATGAGACGTGAGTGAGACATGTCTTTTCTCCTGAGCACATTCGCCCACCGTAAAGCTGTCATGGCGAAAAGGTTTTACTCTAAGCCGGGCGCGGCGGCAATCCCGCAAACTGAAATGGAAGCTGGTAATTAAATCAACTGACACTGACCGGATGAATTTACGTGGACGGTTTTTCCTCCCGGCTTTTCTTTCAACTTGCGCCGGCTTGCTTGATCTCACGGGCGCGCATTCGGATGCCGAGGGTGCGTTCGAGTTCGCGCAGGCGGGCGACGAGGGCGAGCGCCTCGCGCGCCGCCAGCGGTTGGCCGTTGATGGCGTCTTCGCAGTGGCGCATCAACCCTTCGATCTGTGCTTGATCGAGGCCGGAGCGGGCAGCGACGCGCTCGGCGATGGTGGCGCGAGCGACGTTGTGATCCGTGCCGCCGTAACGCGCGAGCGCCCGGCGCGTGCGAGTATAGACGTTCTCGATGGCGAGATCGTAAGAGCGCGCCCGCTGTTGCAACTCGGCCATCGAGGCGACAAACTCCAGTTGCGAGCGGCGGTCAACGCCGGGCGCGGGCAGCGGGCGCGCGAAGCGCCGGCCGCGCGACCAGACGACGGCGAGCGCGAGCAAGGCCAATTGCCCGCACGCCGCCAGCACCGGCGTCCCCGCGAAGTAAGCGGCCAGTTGGTTGTGCGTCGCGCCGCGGCCTTGATGATACTCGTCGAAGGCGATGAGGGCGTCCGGGTTGCCGCCCAGCAGGTTGAGAGCTAATTGCAAATTGTCGGCGCGGCTGAGGCCGTTGTTGGCGACGACGAATGGATCGCTCAAGACGACGATGCGTCCCGCGCCGTGGCGATAGTCGGCGACGAGGCCGCCGCGCTGGTCGGCGAAGTGCAAAACGGGTGCGAGTGCCGGAACTGCTTCCTTATCTTCCTCCGCATCGT
>JACCRA010000710.1 GCA_013813825.1 Pyrinomonadaceae bacterium
TTGTCTTCCACCATCGCGGGTGATACTTGTCGGTCGTTCTGACTCTTCATTGCTTCCTGCCTTTCCATGCCGCTTCCGGCGCGTCGTCTTCGGCTTCAATCCGTTCTCTCGCCACGTGGTAGCGACGGTTCATATCACCCAGTGTCGCTATCAGTTCAGGATCGAGGGCAGGTCGCTGCCCTTGATCGGTCTGGGGGACACCCCGCAAACCGGTGCCGACGCTCAATTGCCCGGTGCTGTCTAGCTCATCCCCCAGTTCGTCGCTCACGCTCGCGCGCTCCCTCTCCTCGCCGGTCACCTGTTGCCGCCCTCCCGCTGCTGGTCGTCGCGCCGCGCCCGCGTGGCCTGCCGACAGTCTTTACATCGTTTGGGCGGATCGGCGAATCCCTTATCGTGGAAGAACTCTTGTTCGCCTGCCGTCCAAGTAAACTCCCGTTCGCAGTCGGTGCAGGTGCGCGTCTGGTCTTCATACCTCGTACTCACTGCTTCCCGCCCTTCTTCAGACTGCCCTTACCGGAACAATGCTGGCACAGGCGCAACCCGTCAGGGAGGCTCTCCACGAACTGCAACGACGAGCCGTAGCTGTGATCATGATGATCAGAGTCCGACGTGAATACCCGCACGCCGCACTTGGTACTCTTCTCGTCCCGCATCAGGTGATAAATCCGTGAAGCGGTATAGACCGCATATTTATTCACCGCTTCTTGCCTTCCTTACGCCGCGTCGGGGCCGTTAGTGTCTTTCACCACCCTGCGCTTTCGCCGCATGTCGCGCAGCATTTCTTTTACTTCGTGCGCGGCGTTGAGTGCGAGGTCGGTGGTCGCACACTCCGACGCCGGCCGGACGAGTCGCAGCGCGGGCTGGGTGTCTTTCGGGAAGGCGCGTTGGCCGGCCTCCCGTCGCTTGTTGGTGTTCACTTCCTGCTCGCCTTTCTGCATCTGGTTGACCGGTTAACCAGTGTGTTGACAATCGGCACTTCCAAAGTCTCGCCACATGGGGGTGGGGAGGAGAGTGGTGGTAAGACCTCTTATGCCAACACCTGCCTACTCCCTGAGCCTTGTGGATTCCGCAAGCCTTATCGAATTGATAGGCTTGCGCGGAGTGCTAACACCTGCCTACTCACCCCTGAAGCCTCGCCATATACCAGTCCGCCAGCCGAACCTGTCCCTGTGGCGGACGGGTGCCAACACCTGCCTCCAGCCAAACCTCACCACATAGGTGGCAGGTGTGCTTGCGGGGCACGGTCACTCCCTGCCGCCCCGGCGCACCTCAGATGCGTCCCATCAGCAGCAGAATGATGACGATGAGCAGGATGACGCCGAGTGCGCCACTCGGGTAGTAGCCCCAGCCGCGGCTGTGCGGCCACGTCGGCACCACGCCGACCAGTAACAGAATCAGGACAATGATCAAGATGGTTCCGGTACTCATAAGCACTCTCCTTTTCCAACCGGTTACTTCTTCCCGCCTGTCTTCGTTGATGTAAGGGGGCAGCGTCACCGATGCCGCACCACTGCCCCCGCAACTGCCTCCTGACCCTCGCGCGGGAGGAGGCGATCCTTAGCTCAACTTCTTCCTACCTTTCTTCTTTCTAGGCTTCTAATAGTCACGTTGACGTTTGCGGCTGCGCCCGGTGAAGAGCCGGCGCACGCCGCGCCCGACGAACTTGCCGAGGCCCTTGGCGCCCCTGTAGGGCGCTGTGACCACGCGCTTCAAGCGTCCGCCGCGCCTTCTGCCGTATCCACTTCTTCTGCGCCCGTGCCGCTGCATCGTTGGCGTCGCGCTCGCCGCCGCTGTGATGCCGCTGGCTGCCGCCACCACCCCATCCGCCCAGCGCGCGGTGCCGGCAGCGACTTCTGGGGACACCGCGCCACAGAAGAATGTGAGGCTCACTGTCACAGTGATGATGCGGTGTGCCGTCACTTCTTCCCGCCTTTCTTCTTGCCTGAACTGCTAATTACACGCGGGGTGATGGCAGGTGCAGCCGATCTCCATCATTTTCACTTTGACGGCGTCCTCGCACTCTTCGCAGCAATACTTGCTGTCCTTTGCTTGAGGACACCCGCAGGTTTCCCGCGCACACTTACCTTTATGCTCCTCGTTCGCCATTTCAATTGACCTCCTTATGTGGTCGCTTCGTCACTTACTTCTTCCCGCCTTTCCGGACGACTCGTGCAGTTGGTTTTTTTGGTTCTCCCGCCACCTCGTGCTGTGCAGTGAGCTTCTTTTTGACCGTCTGCTCAAAGGGCTGTACAGGCACGCCGTCGCCACTTTCTGCTACCAATTTACTGCAAGCCGCGAGGCCGTCGTTGATGACCCTCAATTTACTCATCGCCGAGAAGTGTAAGTCGTCGGCTCGCTCCCGCCAGCTTGGCTGCGTCAGATACTTTGCATAGTCGTCTAAAAAACCGGCCAACTCCCGCGCCGCCCGAGCGACCTTTCGCGCCTCATCAGCCGCGCGCTGCAATGTTTCTTTTTCAGTCACTACTTACCTTTCTTCCTACCCGTAGAACGGCCATTGCCAGCCTTTATTGCCCCTGTGGCGGGTTTTTCGGGCGCGGGTGAGGACTTGGGTGGGCGTCCCGCTACTTGCTTTGAAATACTACTAAGCGCGCCCGGAGCAATCAGGTAGTCTCTACCCACCTTTCGCGCTTCAAGCCTGCCATTCTCAATCATCTTTTGAACAGCCCGCACGGTCAGCCCTAAGCGGTCCGCAGCTTCGCTCGTTGTGAGTAATGTTTCGCTCATGCCGCATACGTTACGCCGTAAAAGTTTTTACGTCAAGACGTAAGATTTATGTTGACACTTTTTTTCGTTACGGCGTGATATATGTACGTCAGGACGAACTAATTAAGAGACGGGAAGCAAAGCGAGGTGATGAACTTAAACCAAGACGCGATGCAGGCGGTGATTCAAGAAGCGTTTGACAACGCACAGGGCCGCCGCCGCTGGCGGACGGCGAGTGCGAAGGCGAAGGGTGCGATTGAAAACAACCCGTTCATTCACTTCGACGGCCACGCATTCATCATCCTGAGCGGCTCGAATGAAACAACTGTTCCGGCTCGTGGTCTCCACAGACCGCACGGATTACGTCGTCACTAACGACATGCATCAAAACCCCACGGCCGAGACACCACAGGTGTGTGCCATCCGGTGGAAGATTGAGCCGATGCA
>JACCRA010000719.1 GCA_013813825.1 Pyrinomonadaceae bacterium
TATTCTTTCTCCAAGTCAAGAACCACTGAGTTAATACAATAGCGCAGATTCGTCGGCCGCGGGCCATCGTCGAAGACGTGGCCGAGATGGCTGTCGCAGGCGGCGCATAAGACCTCGGTGCGGCTCATGCCGTGGCTCGTGTCCGTCTCGGTGCGGATGTTGTCCTCGGCCACGGGGGTCGTGAAACTCGGCCAGCCGCAGCCCGAATCAAACTTCGCGTCGGCGGTAAACAGTTCGTTTCCACACACCGCGCATTTATAAGTGCCCGGCTCTTTGGCGTCGTAATACTCGCCCGTGAACGGCCGCTCCGTTCCTTTCTGGCGGGCCACACGATACTGCTCCGGCGTCAGTTGCTGTCTCCACTCTTCTTCGGTCTTGGTCACTTTCACTTTCATCAGTCACCCCTTTGTTAATAATAACGATGGCGGAAAATTTGACCTCCCATCGCGTCCCGCTGATGATACTCCGCGTTCGCAAGGGTTGTCATGAAGGCACGCCTCATCAGTGCCGAATCTTAAATTCGCACTCCTTCGATCACGCTGTATGGCGACTGCGTCGGCACGATCCGCGTCAGCTTGAAGCCGGCGCGTTCGTAGAGAGCGCGATATTCGGCTTCCGTGCGCTCGAAGCTGTGCAGGAACAGCAGCATTTCGAGATCGAGGAACTTGCCGGGCGACGGCGCGTTGCCTTCGGGCAGCACCATTTCGATTACCAGCAGTTTGCCGTCCTTTGTCATCGCCCGGTGGCAATGGCGGAGAATGGTCAACGCGCGTTCATCGTCCCAGTCGTGGATGATGTGTTTCATGATGTAAGCGTCGCCACCCGCTGGGACCGACTCGAAGAAATCGCCCCCAACCGCGGAGCAGCGTTCGCCCACCCCGTGCGCCGCGAGCACACTTTGCGCTCCGTCGATCACGGATGGCGCATCGTAGAGGATGCCCCGCAGTCGCGGGGTTTTTTTCATGATCGCAGAGAGCAACAGGCCATGCCCGCCGCCGACATCGACGAGTTTTTTGATCGCGGAAAAGTCGTAAGCGGCAGCCACTTCCCGCGAGGTCGATTGGCTCAAGCTCGTCATCGCGTCGTTGAAGACTTGCGCCGGCCCCGGATTCCCGGCGAGCCACGGGAAGAACTCCGCGCCAGAGATGTTCTCGAACGCCGGTTGCCCCGTGCTGACGCTATAGCTCAAGCCGCCCCACACACGCTGATGCCAATCTTCGCCTAGGTAGATGGCGAAGGCGCACATTGTGTCCGGCGCGTCGCGGCGCAACGGCCCGGCGAGCGGCGTCAGTTGAAAACGCCCGCCGTCCGTCTCGGCGAAGATGCCGACGCTCGCAAGCGCGCGCAGCAGGCGGTACAGCGACCGCTCGTGTGCGCCGGTCGCGGCGGCCAACTCGCCGGCGGTCTTGGCCCCGTCGGTGAGGAGATCGGCGAGGCCGAGCTTGGCCGCCACCGAAATCGCTTGTGAAGTCATCAAGCCGAAGAGCATCGACAGCAACCGCGCCGAAGGCGGAACTTCTGGCTCAACTCCCTGCTCCACTGTCTGTGACATAAATTTTTCCTCGCGCGAAATAAGTTTGACGTCTCATGCGGCGGCAGGCTTTCACTCCTGCCGCCCCTTTGTCAACGAAGGCATTGAGCATCATCGCGCAGCTCAATCAGCTTCTCTCGCCCTGCCGCTTTTGCCCTCGTCACTCTTTAACGCGAAGGAGACGAGGCAAAGGGATCACATAAGGGAGAAGCAAATAAGGTGTCCTGACGCACGACTCCTGCGCTGTCAATGGAACCATTGGAGAGACGATGCCACCGTCCTGCCCGGGTCGCCACGCCAAGCAGTCGATATTAAGAGGACAGGGTTAATTCGAGTTGACGGCAGCGCCGCCCTTTTGCGAGACGAATCAGACTGTGCCGGGTGTGCGGTTGCCGTCCCGGCGCGCGACTTGTATTGTAAATTTAATCGGGCGTTTCGGGAGGGCGGAAGTCGTGGCTAAGAGATTCACTTTTTTAATTGTGTTGGTCTTAGCGGCAAGCCTCGCCCCTGCGTCTGCTGCGCGCGCCCAAAGTGCCGACGAGCCGCGCCAATCAAGCAGTAGCGCCGCCGCGCTCAGTCCCGCCCTGCCCACCGGTCAGCCCGCGCCGGGCGTCTTCCGCTTCGTCGCCATCGGCGATACGGGGACGGGCGG
>JACCRA010000730.1 GCA_013813825.1 Pyrinomonadaceae bacterium
GATGAAGGTCTCTCTTTTGCTGAAATACTCACCGATTATTATCCTGAATTACAAGAGGATGATATTCATACTTGCCTTCGTTATGCAATCGCGTTGATCGAGGCAGAGGACATTCACTTGGCGGCAATCACGACGTGAAGTTAAGGCGAGGCGTTCAAATCTCCCTGATGACGGACAATGATAGTTGAATGGGACGATGAGAAAGCTAAAACCAACAAGCGGGAGCATCCGGGCGTGACGTTTGAAGAGGCGTCGTCGGTCTTTGACGATCCGCTTGCACTAACGATTGATGATCCAGACCATTCCGTTTTGGAGTACAGGTTTCTGACTCTTGGAGAGTCAGATGTTGGGCGTTTGTTGATCGTCTCTTATACTGAGCGGAAGAGGATCATTCATATCATCTCGGCGCGCAAGCCGACACGGAAAGAGAGGCGCGACTATGAAGGATGAAATGAGAAAAGAGTATGACTTTAGCGGCGGTGTGCGCGGCAAGCACGCCGGCAAAGTAACCGGCACGAGGGTGCTCAAAGCTAACGGGTCGAAAGCAGCATCGGCGGAAGTCACGAAGAAGGGCGGCGGTCTGGATGAAGCGGTGAGCCTGCTGCGGCGCGTGCGCCCTTACCTGTCAGACACCCAGCGGGCAGGAAAGTTGAAAGAACAGATTGAGAGTTTTTTAGACCGGGTTATTTGATGAGATGAAGCAGCTTGCTCACGGCAGATAATGCGATTGCCCTAACTGCCTACTGCCGCCTTCCCCTGCTTGCTTTTCCTCTTCCCGCCGGATAAATTCTCCCCTCACCCAGAGCGCGATCACGCTTCCCAAGTTCGGCAAGTCGAGCCGTTAAGGATCGGTCGGCGCTGGCGTCCGCAAAATTCCCTTCTGAAAGGATGCTTTTAATCACCTATGAAAGTTTATCCGACCAACGCCATTCGCAACCTCGCGGTCATCGGCCACGGCGACGCCGGCAAGACACAGTTGATCAGTTCCCTGCTCCACATCACCGGCGCAACGCAGCGATGGGGCAAGGTTGACGAAGGCACGACCGTCACCGACTACGATGAAGACTCCATCGCCCGCAAAATTACGCTCAACAGCGCGCTCGCGCATCTCGAATACCGCGACACGAAGATTAATCTGATCGACACGCCCGGCTACGCCGCCTTCGTCGCGCACGCGCGGCCGGCTTTGCGCGTCGCGGATTGCGCGCTCGTCGTGGTGGACGGCGTCAACGGCGTCGAAGTGCAGACGGAGAAGACTTGGGCTTACGCGAACGAGTTCATCGTGCCGCGCATTATGGTCATCAACAAGTTGGAGAAAGAGCGCGCGGATTTCGGCGCGGCGCTCGACTCGGCGCGCAAGACCTTCAGCCGCGCCATCGTCCCCTTCACGCTGCCCATCGGCAAGGAGAAAGATTTCAAGGGCGTCGTGGACATCGTCCATATGAAAGCCTACGAGTTTGACGAGAACGGCACAGCGCGCGAGATCGACATCCCGGCCGCCGGGCGCGACGTGATCGACAAAGAGCGCGAGCGTCTGATTGAAGTGATCGCCGAATCCGACGACGCGCTGATGGAAAAGTATTTCGAGGAAGGCACGCTGTCCGAAGCGGACATTATCGCGAACATCGAAAAGGCTATCGCTTCGAGCCGCCTCTGTCCGGTCTTTGCCGTCTCAAGTTTGAATCTCGCCGGTTTGCAAAACGTGCTCGACGGCATCGTGGATCACGTCCCCGCGCCGGATCATCACGAGGCCGAACATGGCCGCGCCGCCGCCGAAGTTGAAGCCGAAGCCTTGACGCGCCGCTACACGCCCGAAGAGCCGTTTTCGGCTTACGTCTTTCGCACCGTCGCCGATCCTTTTGCCGGACGCATCACCGTGCTGAAAGTCGTCAGTGGTCGCGTCAAGCACGATGCGAACGTCCAGAACACTTCGCGCGGAATCAGCGAACGACTCGGCGCGCTCCACTCGATGCAGGGCAAGCAACTCGACAAGATCGACGAGGCCAGCGCCGGCGACATCATCGCCTGCGTCAAACTCAGAGAGACACAGACCGGCGACACACTCTCCGACAAAGCCGCGCCGATCTTTTACGACGCGCTGGCGTACCCAGAAGCCGCCATCGCTTTCGCCATCGAGCCGAAGTCCAGACAAGACGAAGAGAAGATCAGCGTCGCCCTCCACAAAATTCTCGAAGAAGACCC
>JACCRA010000746.1 GCA_013813825.1 Pyrinomonadaceae bacterium
CGAGATGACAGTCGGATTGCCTGCTGTCGTCGCTATCTACGGCAACAAAGTTTTGCCGGCGCTCGGCGATTGGTATCTCGGAAAATACGGCTACGAATCTCAGCAGACGGATGAGCGGGTTGACCCGAATCGCCCGAACAACCTTTACGAGCCAGTCGCGGGCGACCACGGCGCGCACGGCATCTTCGACAATCGTTCATATTCTTTCAGCCCGCAGGCGTGGGCGAACATGAATCGCGGAATCGTCCTTATCGCGGGAGCGGGTCTCGCCCTCGTCGCTTGCGCCGCCTTGGTCGCGTCGCAAGCAATGAAACTCAAAAGTAGGTTGCCGGATTCGGTGATCTAACTATTGAAGCGCAAACCGTATGTGGATCGCGGAACGCGCGCTGCGATACGCGACGCGACGGGCGACCTCACCGGGTTTCAGGTCACGACGATTGACATCACCGAGCACAAGCACGCGCAGGATGCTTTACGCGAAGCACATGACGAACTTGAGCGGCGCGTCGCGGAACGGACGACCGACTTGGCGAGCAGGAATAAAAGTTTTGCCGTAAGGAGAGCCGAAGATGAAGCTGTGGATCGTGGTTGCAGTAATGCTGCTGGGGCTGACTGTATTCGCCGTCACGCGGGGAAAACCCGCGTCGTCCGTCGCGGAAAAAGAGACGCAAACGCTGACGGCGACCGTAGGCGAGCGGACGCCCGTCGTCGTCGAGTTGTTCACTTCGGAAGGCTGTTCGAGTTGCCCGCCCGCCGACGACGCGCTCGCGCAGTTCGAGCGGACGCAATCGGTCGCAGGCGCGGAAGTCATCGCGCTCGCCCAGCATGTTGATTATTGGAACCGCTTGGGATGGACTGACCCGTACTCGCACGCGGCTTTCAGCCAACGGCAGGGCGAATACTCGCAAGCGTTCGGCAAGGGTGGGAACGTCTATACGCCGCAGATGATCGTGGACGGTCAGAAGGAATTTCCCGGCGGCAACCGCAATCTCGCGCGTGCGGCGATTGAAGAAGCCGCTCGACTGCCGAAAGCGAAAATCGAGATTATGCCGCGTGAGGAGAGCATCACGGATAAGAAGGGGCGGACGATTCCGCTGCGTGTGCGCGTCGGCGAACTGCCCGCCGTCCGTGAAGGTGACACGGCGGAGGTGCTCTTAGCGATTACGGAGAGCGACCTTTCGACGGACGTGCCGCGTGGGGAGAACGCCGGGCGCAGACTACGGCATCCTTCGACGGTGCGGCACTTGAGCGTGCTTGGGACGGCGGGCGCGGGAGGGGAAGCGGCGTTCGCATCCGAGCCGTCGGTGGAGATCGGGCGCGGGTGGCGGCGTAAGAACTTGCGCGTCGTCGTCTTCGTGCAGGAGCGCGCGAGCCGTCGTGTGCTCGGCGCGAAGGCGGTCAGGTTAGCAGAAGAACAGTAAGGGATTGTTATCTTGCACGGTGCTAAATAACAATCCTGCTCGGCGTGTTAGCTGGCAATGTTCATCGAAACATGCGTTCGGCACTCTCGTTACCGTCACATCGTTCGGCAGAGCGATTGACCCTACACGATGTTTGGAGAAGTGTGGTGCATTCCAAAGCGCAGAGATAACTTGGGGGTTTTTTGTTAAGCAACTTCATTCGGTTCTGTGGAGTGTGAATTAGCGAAATATGACCGCCTGAGTTTGAGAGATAGAAATGTTTAGATTGTGGAATGAAAAATTATGGAGTAAATGGGCACCGCTTCCGTTGCGCCTCGTCATCGGATACGGCTTTATGTCTCACGGCTATGCGAAGTTGAGCCGGGGACCTGAAGGGTTCGCCAACATACTTCAGACGCTAGGCGTCCCTGCGCCGAGTTTAATGGCGTGGATGACGGCGCTCATCGAGTTCTTCGGTGGTCTAGCGATAATCGCGGGCGCATTTGTTCCAATCGTGAGCATCCCACTAATCATCATCATGCTAGTGGCGATGTTCACAGTTCATCTGCCCTACGGGTTTTCATCAATCACACTCAGGAGAATGACCGCGACAGGTCCTGAGTTCGGCACACCCGGCTATGAGGTGAACCTTCTATATATTGCGGGTCTGTTGACACTTGTCTTGGGTGGTACGGGTGCTTTCTCCGTTGACCGTCTGCTTGCGCGTCGGAAAGGTAGGTCGGAACTCCCAAGCGTATGAGCCATCTCACATAGAGCAGACACACAATGTTAATCGCCGCTTGGAAATTCAAGCCGCACCGAACAAGTCATCTGAGGCGGTCGTCTTATCCGGCTTGATACGTTTTGTTGCACAGATTCATGTCGCTCAAATACCTGAAAGAAGCAATCGCCTCGAACGACACGGAGAAACTAATCCGCTACGTGCGCCTGCATTTCGGCGATGGCGACGAAGCGGTGGGACGTAAGGAGATTGATAAGGCATGGGTGGAAGCGTTGAAGCTGTTGCTCGACACCCCGCCGACCGACCGCGAGTTTATCTTGCAGACCTTAGCCGGGCACGATGCGGCGACGCTCGCGCACCTCTTCTTTCATCTGCACTTCTATTTCGTGCAGCGTTCGGGAGAATGGATTCATGACGGACAACTCTGACGAAACACGACAACTGCGCCCCGGTCTGTGGGCGACGGTCAACGAGCGTTACCCCGGCTCGATGATTACCAAAGAGAGTTACGTTCCGCTCGCGCGACTCAAGATGCCTTTGAGCGGATCGCGCCTGACCTTTGTCAGCACTGCGGGCTTGCAACCTAAAGGCTCGCTGCCCTTCGAC
>JACCRA010000756.1 GCA_013813825.1 Pyrinomonadaceae bacterium
ACGCCGCAGCGGCGACGACCCAGACGACTCAAGAATCACCAGTTTCTTCGTCCACTGCTCCCCCGACATCGCCGCAATCGGCCGGCGCGACGGTGAGCGGACAAGCCGCCCCGGCGGTGGCGACAACCACCACCTCCCCTGCTACGGCTAACGCGCCAGCAACGGAAACCGCCGCGGGCGTCGGCGCGATGAGCACAGAGGAAGAACTGCAAGTCATCACGTCGCCCATCGTCGGGACTTTTTACCGGGCGCCCTCGCCGAACTCCGAACCTTTCGTGCGTGCCGGCAGCCACGTGGAACCTGATACCGTCGTCTGCATCATTGAGGCGATGAAACTGATGAACGAAATTCAGTCCGAAATTGCCGGCGTTGTCGAAAAAATATACGTCGAGAACGGCCAGCCGGTCGAATACGGCCAGTCGCTGTTCGGAATTAAAAAGTAATCAGCCATCGGCAGTCAGCTAAAACAAAAGCTGATAGCTGATAGCTGATAGCTGATGCCTTATCATGCTTTTTGGGCCGCGCAAATTCCGCAAGATACTGATTGCCAACCGGGGCGAGATTGCGTGTCGCATCATCTGGGCGTGCAAGGAGATGGGCATTAAGACCGTCGCCGTACATTCGGAGGCTGATCGCGATTCGCTACACGTGCGGTTTGCCGACGAGTCAGTGTGCATTGGCGCGGCCCCTTCGGCGCAAAGCTATTTGAACATCCCGGCGGTGATCAGCGCGGCCGAAATCACGAACGTCGATGGGATTCATCCGGGCTATGGCTTTCTCGCCGAGTCGTCGTACTTCGCGGAGATTTGCGAAGCCTGCAACATCAAGTTTATCGGGCCGCGCTCGTCTGTCATTCGCCTGATGGGAGACAAGGTGGAGGCGCGGCGTACGATGAAAGAGGCGGGCGTTCCCATTCTGCCGGGCAGCCCCGAACCGATCCAGTCGCTGGACGAAGCGATGGCAATCGTGGGCGAGATTGGATTTCCGGTGATCATCAAGGCCGCCGCTGGCGGTGGCGGGCGCGGGATGCGGATCGTGCGCGAAGAGTCAGAACTGGAACACGCGCTGGAAACCGCTTCCAACGAAGCCCTCTCCGCTTTCAAAAATGGCGATGTCTATATTGAGCGTTACATTGAACGCCCGCGCCACATCGAGATTCAGGTGATGGCCGACGAGCACGGCCACGTCGTTCACCTCGGCGAGCGCGACTGTTCGATTCAACGACGCCATCAAAAACTGCTGGAAGAAGCTCCGTCGCCCGCGTTGACGCCGGAGTTGCGGCGGCAGATGGGCGAGGTGGCAATCGCCGCCTGCCAGCGCGTGGGTTACTCGAACGCGGGCACTATCGAGTTTTTGCTCGACGAGGATGGGCGTTTCTATTTCATGGAAATGAACACGCGCATTCAGGTTGAGCATCCGGTGACGGAGATGGTAACGCTGGCCGACATCGTGCGGAATCAGATTCGCGTCGCCGAGGGTGAGGAGTTGGCCTACACGCAAGAGGACGTGATCATCGTCGGCCACGCCATTGAGTGCCGCATCAACGCCGAGCACCCTGACACGTTCGCGCCGTCGCCCGGTCTGATTACGGCCTTCAACATTCCGGGCGGTCCCGGCGTGCGTGTGGACACGGCCATCTATCCCGGCTATTTCGTGCCGCCTTACTATGATTCGATGATCGCGAAACTGATCGTCCACGCGCGGACGCGCGAGTTGGCGATCATGCGGATGCGGCGCGCGCTCGAATCAATGGTCATTGAAGGAATCAAAACGACGATCCCGCTGCACCTGAGGATCATGGACGATCCGCAATTTCAGTCGGGGCAGTATTCGACCAAATTTATGGAGCAGTTCATTGAGCGGCGGAATGGTAACGGCGGCAGCGCGGCGGGGGCGAGAGCCTGACGCCCGCCGCGCGTTGACGGTTATCAAAATCAGCCTTTATAATGACCGACTTTCCCGCAGGGGATTTTCGGGCCCGAGGAGAAGTTGAAGATGTCTTACGCAATTATCAGAAGCGGCGGTAAGCAGTTCCGCGTGGAAGAAGGCGCGATTGTGCGCGTGCCGTCGCTCGGTCAGCGGGCAGGCGAAGCGGTCGAATTCGAGGCGCTGGTTCTCGCGGGCGGCGATGGTGGAACGAAAATCGGCGCGCCGCTCATTGACGGCGCTCGCGTCGCCGGAACCGTCGTCGAGCACGGCCGCGGCGAGAAAATGATCGTTTTTAAGAAAAAGCGCCGCAAGCAGTACAAGCGCACTCAAGGACACCGGCAGAATTACACGGCGGTGAAGATCGATTCAATCGGATAAAGAGATTTTTGATTTTTGATTTGCGATTGGAAGATGATTTTCCAAATCAAAAATCAAAAATCAAAAATCAAAAATTCAGGGGTTTCATCATGGCACATAAAAAAGGCGTTGGCTCTTCGCGTAACGGTCGCGATTCAAATTCGCAGCGGCTGGGATTGAAAAAGTTTGGCGGTCAGCCCGTGTTGGGTGGGAATATTCTGGCGCGGCAGCGTGGCACTAAGTGGAAGCCGGGCAAGAACGTCGGGCGCGGCAAAGACGACACGTTGTTCGCCTTAATCGACGGCGTGGTGAAGTTTGAGGACAGAGGGCGTCAAGGCAAGTTTATTAGTGTCTATGCGGAGGCAGCCGCAGCCGCGCCCGAAGAACAGACGGCAGCGGCTGCCGCATAGTTTGTCAGGCTTCACTTTCGTTTCGCCACGAACGACGCCCGCGCCGCTTTTTTAAGATTGGCGCCGGGCGTCATTT
>JACCRA010000770.1 GCA_013813825.1 Pyrinomonadaceae bacterium
CAACGGACGCATCAGCGGGAAAGTAGTTGACGCCGCCGGGCAGCCGGTGCCGAAAATCCTGCTGTACCTGATGCGCGCCGAAGACGTGGGCGCGGAGCGACCGCAGTGGACTTACGCCGAGGCCGACGCGGCAGGACACTTCACCTTCCGCCCGCTCGCGCCGGGCCGCTACCTACTCGGCGTGCGGCTCAGCGGCCTTAGCTTCCCCGACGCGGCGGGCAACGCCTATCCGCGAACCTTCTACCCCGGCGTGAGCGAAGCGGCGCAGGCGACGCCCATCGTCATTAGCCGCGCGGGCGAGCACGACTCCGAACATGTCTTTCAACTGCCGCCGCGCCTGACGGAGAGGATCATCGAAGGCGTCGTGGTGTGGCCGGATAATCGACCCGGCGCGAAAGCCTCGGTCGGTTATCAAGAGCTTTCCGCATCAAACGTCTCGTCAAGCTACGGCACGGAGTGTGACGAGCAGGGACGTTTCAGGATTAAGGTTTACGACGGCTTCACTTACCTTGTCAGCGCGCACGTCAACACCGGGAACGGCTCAGGACAGAGGCACGCCGAGCCAATCGAGATCACGGCCACGGCGGAGATGAAGCCGCTCACGCTAACGATCAGCGAACCGAACGGCACTTGCGAACGCTGCCGCAACTTGCGTCTCGGAAAGAGACCAACCCGGCAATGATTTCCCCGCATCTCGACAAAGCGCGATGACAAGAGTTGTGTCCGCGCCGCGACGTGTGTCTCGCGGAAAGCGTGCGGTTGGTGTTAAGTAGGGAACTGATTGATCAGGAGTTGAGAGGAGTTGAAGATGTCCGCCGAGTTGTACGAGCGTGTGAGATTAAAGTGCAGGCGTTGGCGGCGCCATCTCGCCGGTACGCTCTTCGTGGTGGTTACGGCGCTGTGTTTCCCGGCGGATGCGCGAGGGTGTG
This sequence comes from Pyrinomonadaceae bacterium, assembly GCA_013813825.1. Classification (GTDB taxonomy): domain Bacteria; phylum Acidobacteriota; class Blastocatellia; order Pyrinomonadales; family Pyrinomonadaceae; genus JACCRA01. The sequence goes on from JACCRA010000770.1 coordinate 930, forward strand.
TTTGTGCTATGACCTATGGGCAGGCGCAGCCGTGCGGCGCGTACTGGAACGCCGGGGTCATCTTCGCCGGGGTGGTGTCCGAGATCGGGCCGATGACTCCGGTGGAGGGCAGCAACGGCAAGCTGTTCACGATGAACGGGCGCGTGACGCGCTTCACGGTCGAAGAAGCGTTTCGCGGCGTCAGCGGTCAGACAATTGAGACCGTCGAGGAAGGCACGAGTTGCGACTTCAACTTCAAGCCGGGCGAGCGGTATTTCGTTTACGGCTCGCGCAATCAGCAGGACGGCAAGCTGTACGTTCACAGTTGCAGCGCCACGAAGACGCTCGACCGTGCCTCCGCCGATGTCGCTTACGCGCGCGGCGTGGCGCGGGGCGAGCGCACGCCGAGCATCATTGGCTACGTTGTGCGAGAGACGCGGGTGAACGCCAGCGCATATCGCAGCCGTCTTCCGCTGGCGGGAATTAAGGTCGTCGTCGAAGGGGCGGGGCGACCAATCGAAGTGAGGACGGACGGGGAAGGATTGTTCCGCGTTTTCGAGTTGCCGGCGGGCGCTTACCGCGTGCGCGCGTTGACGCCGCCGGAGTTGCGGCTGCTTTATGGCAAGGACTCAGTTGAGGTGCAAGTCGCCGACGGACGCTGTCGCGGCGCGGAGTTCATCGTCACGTCGCTGTCCACGATCAGCGGCCAAGTGCTTGACGCGGAGGGCGGCGCGGCGGCGCGAACGAGAGTGAACCTCGTGCTGGTCAATGAGAATAATCAGGAAATTCCGCCGGCGGAAGGCTCCGTCGAGTCGTACACGGACGCCGATGGTCATTACAAATTCGATTGGATCGCACCCGGTCGCTACTTGGTCGCCGTCAATGCGCGTAACCAACCGGGACGTTCCGATCCGCCTTTCCCACGCTCCTATTATCCCGGCGTGCGTGATGCCGCACGCGCCACCGTGATCAGTGTCGCCGACGGCGAGCATTACGTGAATCATGAGTTCCGTCTGCCACCGCCCTTGCGGGAGCGCACGATTGAGGGCGTGGTGCTGTTGCCCGATGGTCGCCCGGCGGCGCACGCCCTCATCAGCCTTGAGTTCACCGAGCGGGAATGGTCGGAGACTGAAGGGGCGGACGCGCAGGGGCGCTTCCGTCTCAAAGTGTACGACGGCTTCAAATACCTTGTGGCGGGCGAGGTCAGGAAGGAAGTGCGGGGAGTGTGGCGCGGGACACACTCCCCGCCGGTCGAGGTCGTTGCCGGCGCGGCCACCGAACCGCTCAAGCTGGTTGTCTCGCAACCGGGCTTTTATGTGCCGCGCTACGTACAGCGAAAGCGAATGAAACAGCCATGACGTTCGAGAGGCTTTTAGTGAAACTCCGCGACATTACCGTCGCTTCTTTGATGACCGCGTCCGCGAGCAACCCACTGTTCGGGCAAACTGCCGCGCCGCGTGACGTGTCGAATGAGACGGCGCGCGCGAGCCGGCCGTGGGTGACAAGTGGCGTTGTTTATGAAATCTTCCCGCGCGTATTTTCGCCCGAAGGGACTTTCGATGGGATTACGGCGCGTCTGGATCGATTACAGGATTTGGGCGTCAACATCCTGTGGCTGATGCCGATTCATCCGAGCGGGCAGGAGCGTAAAAAGGGAACTCTCGGCAGCCCTTACGCCGTGCGCGATTACTATGCGCTCAACCCGGACTATGGGACCAAAGAAGATTTTAAGCGGCTCGTTAATGAAGCTCACCGGCGCGGGATGAAGGTCATTATCGACGTAGTGGCGAACCACACGGCGTGGGACAGCGTGATGATGAAGACGCCGGAGTTTTACACGCGCGACGCCGCGACCGGCAAAATCGTCGCGCCCGATCCCGGCTGGTCCGACGTGGCCGATCTCAATTACGACAACCCGGCCTTGCGCCGGTACATGCTCGACATGCTGAAGTTCTGGCTGCGCGAGTACGACCTGGACGGCTTCCGCTGCGACGTGTCGTGGTTGGTCCCCACTGACTTTTGGGAGCAGGCGCGCGTGGAATTGGAGCAACTCAAGCCGGACATCATCGTGCTCTCGGAGTCGAACGAGGCCGAGCACATGTTGAAGGCTTTCGATCTCAACTATGCGTGGCCGTTCTTCCATGCCATTAACGACGTAGTGCGCGGGCAGCAGCCGGCGACGCACCTGCGCCAGACGTGGGAGGCCGAGCGGGCGCGCAATCCGCGCGGCGCGCTCCGCCTGCACTTCTCGGACAATCACGACGAGCGGCGGGCTATCGCGCGTCTCGGCGAGCGCGGGGCGTGGGCCGCGTCCGTTTTGACGTTCACCATGGACGGCGTGCCGCTCATCTACAACGGCATGGAAGTCGGCGACACGATGGAATCGGGCGACCCGGCGCTCTTCGAGAGATTCCCGATCTTTTGGCCGATTGTGAAGCGCAATCCCGAACTGCCGCGCTTTTACAAAGAACTGATCGCGCTCCGTCGTCAGCATCCGGCGTTGCAGCAGGGCGCGTTGGAGTGGCTGCGTAACTCAGATGAAGCGCGCGTCGTCACCTACCGGCGACGCGCGGGCGGCGAGGAATTTTTAATCGCGATTAACTTCTCGCCGCGCTCCTTCGTCGGCTTCGTCGAGGCGGACACGCTCGGCGCGGCCTTTGCCGACGTGACGCCCGACATGCGCCCGCCACTGCCCGCGACGGCGACGGCCGCAGAGCGCGAGGCGCGACTGCGCCCCACAACGGGCTTGCCCGCGCTCGCCCTCGACGGCTGGGGCTACCGGATTTTCCGGCGGACGATGCGTTAAGAAACAGGTTGAAGAAAGTTGGTGGCAAGACAGCAGACAGGAGCTAAATCGTAACTTGCGAGATTGGGACAGTGAAAAATGGACAGGATTAACAGGATTAACAAGATAAGGCAGGACAGACACGGATCGCACTGCTTTTTTCCATCTCGTTAATCCTGTTAATCCTGTCCATTTCTTCCGCGGTTCGATTTAGGCGGCTTTCCGCCGGGGCTGCTGTCTGTTTTCTTGTCTCACCGGCAGCAGGCCGACGAGCCGCATGGCCCTCGGTATTTCCTCGTTCCGCATGAACCATCTCCAGACGTTGCCGGTGCGGAGATTCTCTGCGCTCAAAAGTGTGATCCCGATGTCGATGCCGATCACGTCAGGGTTGACCCAGCCGTTATTCGGGTTGAAAGCGTCGGCGAAGCCGTAGCGCCCGTAAATTTTCGGGCCGTATCGCTCGCGCATCGTTTGCAGCGCGGGCAGCGCGATGTCCGGCGTGAACATCAGCGAGCCGCCCGCCGCGTAGGGGACCACTGTGCCGTCAATCGCCGCGTCGCGCGGCGGCCCGCCCCATACTACATAGCCTCGCGGGCTGTCCGACGCGGAGATGCCCCACACGTTCGACGTGTAACCGGGAAATTCGTCCGCGAGATCAAGACAAAATTGGCGGTGCGCGCGCGTCGCCGCGACGGAGTTCTCGAAGTAATCCATGTAGGGATACCAATTTTCGCGGCGTTCCCGGAAGTCAACCCATGCGTGCGAGTATTGATGAATAAAGAGCGGCGGGTGCGCGTGCATATAATTAAAACCCGCGTAAGTGATTCTCCGGCGCTCCCAAGCGCGCCACGCGCCCGGCGAAATCGGATGCGTCGGCGAGCCGATGGCGAGCAGCAGCAGGCTCAACTGTTCACTGTAAGTGTCCCAGCGATTTTTGATGAACCCGCGTTCGGGATACCAGCCGTGCGAAAGCAGCGTCGGGTGTTTGTTGAGCATCCACGGAAAATCGACGCGCTCGTAAATTAGAGTAGCGAGGCGCACGATCTCGCGGTCGTCGCTAAAGTAGCCGCGCGCCGTCAGCACGCCGCCTAGTAAAAGCGCCGTGTCGATTGACGAAACCTCGCTTCGCCAGCGGCGCGAGCCGTCGCGCCAGTCCATCCAGTGATAAAACCAGCCGTGCTCGTGCGGAGACTGTTCGGCGAAAAAACGCAGTGACACGCGGACGCGCGCACGTGCGTCTTCTCGTTTGAGCCAACCGCGTTCGGCGGCGATGCACAAGGCGGTCAGGCCGAAGCCGGTCGCCGCGATGCTCGCGGTGTGGCGGTGATTCTCGTCGTGGAGCAAGCCATCGGCGCGCGCGCGGTCGAGGGTCAGGCCGGTACGTGAATCTGTCTGTTCCTCAAAATAACGAAACGCGCGGCGCGAGAGGTCTTCGAGGAAAGCTTGTTCTTCAGTTGAAAGACGGAGAGAGCGCCGCTGCTGCTGAACGGGTGCGGTTTGTTGTGCGGAGGTTGGGAGAGGGAAGTTGCTGAAGATGAGGCCGAGAGATAAGAGCAGCGATAAGAGCCTTGCAGTGACAAAGCTCAATCCCGCCTGCCTCGTGGCGGCGAAGAGCGGGCAGAGGACTGCGCCTCTACCCCGCGGATTTTTGCCAGCCCACACTTTTGCCCGCGTCGGTCGAACTCTCATTGACTACTTCTCAATGACCTCAAACTTCGCTTCCAGCCCGCCCACGGAACTGCTGCCGACGAAGACTGTGAACGTGCCCGGCTCGACGATAAAACGCATTTCGCGATCATAAAAACCGAGCTGCTCCGGCCCCAGCGTGAAGGTAATGCGTCGACGCTCGCCGGGTTGGAGCGTGACGCGCTCAAAGCCCTTCAACTCGCGGACGGGTCGCGTTACGCTGGCGACCATGTCGCGGACGTAGAGTTGCACAACCTCGTCGCCGGCGCGTCGTCCGGTGTTTTCCAGTTCAACGCTGACGGTCATGCGAGCGTCGGGGCGAATGCTGGGCGCGCTCAGTTGCAAGTTTGAGAGGCGGAATTGCGTGTAGCTCAGGCCGTAGCCGAAGGGGTAGAGCGGTGTCACCGGCACGTCGAGATACTTCGACGTGTACTTTTGGTCGGTGGGTGGCCGGCCTGTGCTTTTGTGGTTGTAATAAAGCGGCGCTTGGCCGACGGTGCGCGGGAAAGTCACCGGCAATTTGCCGCCGGGATTCACATCGCCGAACAGCACGTCGGCAATGGCGTGGCCGGCTTGCGTGCCGGCGAACCACGTCTCAAGGATCGCGGGCGAGTTTTCCGCGAGCCAGTTGATCGTTAAAGGCCGTCCGTTCATCAGCACGACGGCGTAAGGCTTACCCGTGGCGTGAATCGCTTGGATCAATTCCAACTGCCGGCCGGGCAGATCGAGCGACGTGCGCGAGGCGGCTTCGCCGCTCATCTCCGCCGTCTCACCGACCGCGATGAGCGTCACGTCCGCTTCGCGCGCGGCGTTCACCGCTGCGGCAAAGCTGTCCGGCGCAAGCGTGCCTATGGCGCTACGGGCGGCGTCGGTATTTGGCGCGACGTTGGTTCCGCCGGCGTTGCTCGTCTCCACGGGCGGGGCGTCGAAGTTGCCGGTCACGCCGCGATCTCCAAGCGCCACGCCTTTCGCGTGCAAAATCCTCGTCTGGGGTGAGACTTTTGCCTTGATGCCCGCGAGCAAAGAGATTGTGTCCTCGGTGCGGCCGTCGCCCGTCCACGAGCCGAGCGGAGCTTTGTTGTCGTCCGCGAAGGGACCAATGACGGCGATCACGCGCGCGTTCTTATTGAGCGGTAACACGTCGCGCTCATTCTTTAGCAGTACCATCGAGCGAGCCGCGATCTGGCGCGCGGCGGCGAGATGCGCGGGATTCAGGAGCGCGGCGCGCTCGCGCGTTTCGTCGCCATAAGGTTGCTCGAAGAGGCCCAAGCGAAGCTTGATCCGCAGGATGCGCCGCACCGCCTCGTCAATCGTCGTTTGGGAGATTTTGTTTTCTTGTAAAAGCTGCGGGCCGTGCTGTTTGTAGAAGCGACTGACCATCTCCATGTCCACGCCGGCGTTCAGCGCGGCGCGCGCCGCCTCCGCTTCCGTGCCGGCGAGGCCGTGATTCATCAACTCCTTTACCGATTCGTAATCGCTGACCACGAAGCCGTCGAACTTCCACTCGCCGCGCAAGATTTTCGTGAGTGTGAACGGATTCGCCGAAGTCGGCACACCGTTGAGATCATTAAACGCGCTCATGAACGTGCCGACGCCGGCATCGACCGCTGCTTTGAACGGCGGGAGATAGACCTCGCGCAAAACGCCCTCGGAAATGTCGGTCGTGTTGTAGTCGCGCCCGGCCTCCGCCGCGCCGTAAGCGACCCAATGTTTAGCGCACGCCACCACTTTGTCCGGCTGGCTATAGTCCGCGCCCTGAAAACCGCGCACGCGCGCGCGCGCCATCACAGAGCCGAGGTACGGGTCTTCGCCCGCGCCCTCGATGATGCGGCCCCAACGCGCGTCGCGCGCGATGTCCACCATCGGCGCGAACGTCCAACGCACGCCCGAGGCGGCCGACTCCGCCGCCGCGATGCTGGCGGAGCGCTCGGCCGCCGCCGGGTCCCAACTGCTCGCCTCGCCGAGCGGCACGGGGAAGATGGTGCGATAGCCGTGAATCACGTCGAAGGCGAAGAGTGCCGGAATCTTCAGCCGCGATTCTTTGAGAGCGATCCGCTGCAACTCGTTGGTGCGCGCGACGCCGCGCACGTTCAAAGTCGAGCCGAGCAAGCCCTGTCTGATCAAGTCGCGATGCTCCGGGCGAAAATTGCCGTTGGCCTCGCCATCGAGCATCTGCAACTGGCCGAGCTTTTCGGCGAGCGTCATCTGCCGGAGCAACGCCTCGATCTTTTCCTCAACGTCCGCCGGGCGCAGTCGTTGGGCTTTAGTGACGGCGGCAGGCAGCAACGAAACGAAGAGGACAACCGCTAACAGCGGGCTTGTCAGCTTGGCAGACCGCATCAGGAAGTCTCCTTATGATCTGGTAGTTAAGGTCGGTGGAAGCGCGACAGCGTCGTTGGATGACATCAATTTGCTGCAAGAATGTGCGCTCAGTATATTACAC
>JACCRA010000782.1 GCA_013813825.1 Pyrinomonadaceae bacterium
ATCACGAATACGAAGGCGACCGCGCATTTCAGAAAATCCGAATCCCCGACGAACTGGCGCTGGCGCAGACCAACCCCGACACTTGGCTCAGTCCGATTGATCGCGAGAGCATCGTCAAAGGGAAAAACCATTTACAAGGCGCTGCGGATTTCGGGTTCTTTGTTAATAGCGAGTCGCTCGCGAAGCTGGCTTGGTTTGTATATCTCTCTGGCGACGCCGAGCAATCCGTCCAGTTGCTCGAACAGGCCGCAGTTCACCAAGGAGGACAGGCCAAAGCTTTGAGCCTGTATTACCGCGGCGCGATCCTGAACCGTTTGGGGCGCTACGAGCTAGCGCGGACGCATCTCGATCAGGCTTTGGCGGAGCGAGCCGACTTAATTCTCGCGCGCGAGGAAAAAGGCGAAGCGCTCTGGCAACTGGGCCGCAAGGAGGAAGCCATTTCAGTTTGGAGCGACGCCGTGCAACGAAATGGGCGCCTTGTTGTGGCCAATAATCAACTTGCAGGTGCCGCCACGTCGCTGGGCAGATCTGCGGAAGCCATCGTCCATGAAAAACGCGCCGACCAATTTACGCCCAACAATCCGCATTACCATTGGATGATCGGCCTCCGATTGCAAAACCTCAGGATGAACGAGCTTGCTGAAAAACATTTTCAACGAGCGATCCAACTGGATCCTGGATTCCAACTACGTCGGAAGAGGCGTCCTCAATAGATGAAAATCTTTCGCATCCTATCTGAACGTTATCGCAACCGAAGAAAGCGTTTTAGTTTGCGCTTCAACTTGCTCGCTGGCTTGTACAATTACGAACTCAACATCAAATAACTTTCGCAAGAGGTCTACTGACTCTACGTCAGCAAGGAGTGCCATGAGCATTGTCCAGAATGCAAAAACTACGGCTGTCCGCGAACAAGTGTCCGAGGCGGAGTGGCAGGCACGCGTCGATCTGGCCGCTGCTTACCGCCTCGTGGCTCTCCACGGCTGGGATGATCTCATCTTCACGCACATCTCCGCGCGCGTGCCCGGCCCCGAACATCACTTTTTGCTCAACCCGTACGGCATGATGTTCGAGGAGATCACGGCGTCCTGCCTGGTGAAAGTCGATCTCGACGGCCGGCTCGTGATGGAGTCTTCTAACGTCGTCAACCCGGCGGGCTTCACGATCCACAGCGCCGTCCACGCCGCACGCGCGGACGCGCTGTGCGTCATGCACCTGCACACCGACAGCGGCATCGCCGTCTCTGCGCAGAAAGACGGGTTGCTTCCTGTCTCGCAACAATCTCTCATTGCTCTAGCCTCGCTGGCGTATCACGATTACGAAGGGCTGGCGCTGAATGAGGATGAGAAGCCGCGCCTCGTCGCAAACCTCGGCGACAAGACCAGCATGATTCTACGGAATCACGGTTTGCTGACCACGGGCCGGACTCCGGCGGAAGCGTTCCTCGCAATGTTCATTCTAGAGCGGGCTTGCAAGATTCAACTGCTCGCTCAATCCGGCGGTGCGGAACTGGTCCCCGTGCCGGAGCCGATCTTAGGGCGCGTCGCGGCACAACTCAACGCCGTCACCGTCGGGCAGGGCGCACAACTCGTCTGGCCCGGACTGCTCCGCAAACTCGACCGGCTCGATCCTTCATTCAGAGAATAGCCCCGGCCATTAGGACAATAAGCAATAGACAGGATTGACAAGATTAACGGGATGAAGAACACAGCACACCGCTTTGCTGATTCATCTTGTTAATCTTGTCAATCCTGTCTATTTCTTCCGCAGCTCGGTGATTTAATAGTTTTTGAGTTCGATGATCGCTCGCGCCACATCTTCGACTTGCGGCAGGATGGCGTCTTCGACCTGAGGGGCGTAGGCGACGAAGGTGTCGAGCGCGGCGACGCGGCGCACAGGAGCGTCCAAGTATTCAAACAACTCGTCGGCGACGCGGGCGGCAATCTCGGCCCCGAAGCCGTGAGTGAGGGTGTCTTCGTGCGCGACAAGGAGGCGGTTGGTTTTTTTGACGCTCTGCTCGACGGCCGCCCAGTCGTAGGGCGCGAGCGTGCGGAGGTCGATCACTTCGACGCTGATACCGTGCTGCTGCTCGGCTTGTTTGGCGGCGACGAGCGAGCGCTGGACCAGTGCGCCGTAGCAGACAATCGTGAGGTCGGTGCCTTCGCGCACCGTCTTGGCCTTGCCGAACGGGATCATGAAGTCGGCGGGCGGGTACTGCGACTTGTTATAAGCCTGCCGGTAGAGATGCTTGTGTTCGAGGAAGATCACCGGATCGTCGCAGCGGATCGCGGTCCGCAGCAGGCCGTTGGCGTCGAGCGCATTCGACGGATAGACGACGCGCAGGCCGGGCACGTGCGTAAAGATCGTGTCGCCCGACTGCGAGTGATAGACCGCGCCGCCCTTCAGGTAGCCGCCGACGGGGACGCGAATGACGACGGGCGATTTCCAATCGTTGCCGGAGCGCCAGCGCATCAGCGCCAACTCGTTTCTGATCTGGTGGTAGGCGGGCCAAATGTAGTCGAAGAATTGAATCTCGACGACGGGCTTGAGACCTCGCGTCGCCATCCCGATGGCGCGGCCGACGATGTTGGCCTCGGCGAGCGGCGAGTTGAAGACGCGCGCCCCGCCGAATTTTCTCTGCAAATTGGCCGTCACCTTGAAGACGCCGCCTTTGCCTTTGACCTTGTCGAGATGCTCCTCGCGCGACACGTCGGCCACGTCCTCGCCGAAGACGACGATGCGCGGATCGCGCGCCATCTCTTCGTGCAGGCAGCGGTTAATGCCGTCGGCCATTGTCCCCATATTGCCGGACAACTCCGCGCCCGCTTCGGTGTCAAAATTTGCGGAAGTCGGATCGACATCAGGCGAGTAGACGTAGTCGGTCGCCGTTTCAGGCGCAGGCTGCGGGCTGGCGAGCGCAATGTCGGTCGCTCTGTTGATCTCGGCATCCACCTCGTCCTTGATCTTCTGTAACTCTTCCTGCGTGACAAAGCCTTCGTTGATCAGGAGCGCGCCGAAACGCTTGACGGGATCACGCTCGGCGTCTGTCGTGCGCTCTTCGTCAGAGCGGTAGAGCCGTTCATCATCCGAGAGCGAGTGTGAGTAAGGACGGATCACTTGCGCGTGAACCAAGGCCGGGCCTTTCCGCGCGCGGCAGTAAGCGACGGCGCGTTGGAGCGTCTCGAACGACTCAATGGCGTCAGTGCCGTCGCATTTTTGAATGTACAGATCAGGAAAGCCGGAGACGAGGCGAGAGACATCGCCGCCCGCCGTCTGCACTTCGACCGGGACGCTGATCGCGTAGCCGTTGTCTTCGACGAGGAAGACGACGGGAAGCTTCAAATTGCAGGAGGTGTTGAGCGCCTCCCAAAACTCGCCTTGACTCGTCGTGCCGTCGCCCGTCGAGCAGTACACCACTTCGTCACCGCGAAAGCCCGTCACATGATCTTGAATCTCGCTGAGGAGTGAGGCGCGATAGCTCGCTTCGGCGCAGCCCGTGGCTTGCAAAAACTGCGTCCCCGTCGGCGACGACTGCGACACGATATTTAATTTTTTGTGTCCCCAATGCGAAGGCATCTGCCGCCCGTGCGAATTGGGATCGGCCTCGGCGGCGACAGCCGACAAAAACATTTCGAGCGGCGTCATCCCCAACTGCAAACAGAGTGCGCGGTCGCGGTAGTACGGATAGAACCAATCATAGCCCGCCTTGAGCGCCATCCCGGCGGCGGTCAACACGGCTTCGTGTCCCGCGCCGCTGATCTGGAAAAAGATTTTGCTCTGCGCCTTCAATTGAATCTCTTTGTCATCAACCCGCCGCGACGTGTACATCGTGCGGTAGATGCCGAGCATCTGCTCGGCGCTCAGTCCACGATACTCGCGCGCTTTCAATTCGGTTGCCATTATTAACACTCCTGCCGTCAGTCAATCAGAATTTCATTTTGGTCAGTAACTCGGCGCGGCTGATCTTAAAATGTACCGCCACGTCGTCCAGAATGGCCGCGAAGGTTCCAACCTTTAACGGATCGTGTCGCGGGATCGAGACATGATGTTGGCCGCCCTCAATTGTGGTGAGGCGCATGTGACTACCAGTCTGTCGTGTCGTCTCATAGCCGAGAGCCTTTAGCGCCTTCGCCAACTCGTCGCCCGAAACGTCGCGCGGCAGCTTCATGCGGCAATCACTTCTTCGCGGACAAAGTGCAGACGAATCACGCGCGGGCCTTGCCCTTCATCGAAGTGGCAGCGCACCGCGTCCCGCACCATCTCGCGCAGGCTCTCAAGGTCGTCGGCCTCGGTAAAGATCGACTGTCCCAGTGCACGCGCCGAGTAGCCGCCCTCCGGCGCGTCCTCGACGAGAAAAATCAGTTCGTCCATCGCGGCCTTCGCTTTAGTCTTTGTCATCATCCGCCTCAATCTTCGTCGTCATCTGCTTGAAGCGTCATCCGGTATTCTTCGGCCATCGATGGATGATGGTGGCGCGTCGCGGCCTCGATGCCGCGCTCGTAAGCCCGCCGCGCCTCGTCGCGTTGGCCGAGCTTTTCATGAGCGCCGGCGAGCATCCCGTAGGCGTTGCCTTCGTCGTCGGTGCGTTGCAGGTAATCGTTCAAGACGCGGATGACATCCTCAGTCCGCCCGGCCTTCTCGTACTCCTTCGCCAGCCCGAACAGCACCAACGTGTTGCCGGGATCGCTTTGGAGCATCTGCTCAAAGACTTCAATGCGTGATGCTGCCATCTTTCTCGTCGCTCCCGGCACTGTGACGCGCCAGCGGTGATTATCAAACGCGGTTTAGGAAATTTTCCAGCACGAAAATTTTACGAATGCGAAAGCGGGCCGGGCTTTGCACAAGGGTGAAACTTTTCAAACTTTCAATGCCCGACACGAAATAAGGGGTGCGACATGCGGGGACTTGCTCCATCCAAGCGGGAGGCGCAATCCCCGCTTCGTCACATAAGTATTCGGTCGTTGACGCCAATAGCGCGTCCACTCGTGGATTGTCGAGCGCGAAGGGTTCGCGAATCGCGCTCTGGTCCCGGTAGTACCGAAAGTCGTCAACAAAGTCCATTAAATAGATGGCCCAATTAACGGGATCAGTCTCAATCTGCTTTTTCAGTTCCGCCAAATTGATCATGGGACGAAAACAATTCTTCAATAAAAGCTTGAGTCTCTGGCTTGATCTGTTTGTGCGGGTAGTACCGCGATACGATCTCGACCACCTCCGCACCGCTCTCGATGTTTAACTCCCGGATCAGAAAGATCAGGTCGTCTCTATCTTTGGAATCGACTCGACCCGCGAGGGCTTTCATCGCCAGCAGGTAATCCGGTTCGGGAACATACACGGTCAGGTGCGAGAGAACCAGCAGCACCCGCTTTTGGTGTTCGGTTAAGAATATCCTGACGGCGTAATTGAGCCAGTCTTTGCGTAAGCCATGCCGCGCGGCGATGACTCCCGCCGCGCGGCGGATATGCTTGATCGGCACAAAGACGGCGTCCACATCTTTGGTCGCAAGGCGCGCGTTGAAAGCAAGGCACATCACCGCGCCGCCGTACAAAGAAATTTCGCCCTTCACTCCCGTCGCGCGCAGTTCATCGTTCAGTTCCCGCAGATACTTTTCGATCTCGACGGTCGTCACGGCGATTTAAGCCACAAGCGGCTGCTTGCCGGTGGTGATCAGCTTGGCAATGGTCTGCAACTGCATGTTGGAAGTGCCTTCGTAGATCGCGCCGATCTTCGAGTCGCGCCAGAATTTCTCGACCGGGTAGTCCTTGACGAAGCCGTAGCCGCCGTACATCTCGATGGCTTTCGAGGCGATGTGCTCGGCGGCGCGCGACGAGTAGAGTTTCGCCATCGCCGCCTCTTTGACGAAGGGGAGTCCGGCGTCCTGGAGGCGCGCGGCGTTATAGACCATCAGGCGCGCGGCTTCAAGTTCGACGGCCATCTCGGCCAGTTGGAATTGGACGCCTTGAAATTGGTTGATCGATTTGCCGAACTGAGTGCGCTCGGCCGTGTAGCGCAGGGCCGCTTCGAGCGCGCCGCGCGCAAGGCCGATCATCTGCGCGCCGATGCCGATGCGGCCTTCGTTGAGAGTTTCGATGGAAACTTTATAGCCCTTGCCAAACTCGCCGAGCAGATTCTCTTTCGGGACCAGACAATTATCGAAGATGATCTCGGTGGTGGAAGAAGCGCGAATGCCGAGTTTGTTCTCCTTCTTACCGACACCGAAGCCCTCGAAACTTTTCTCGACGATGAAGGCGGTGACGCCCTTGTAGCCTTCTTCTGGTTTGGCGTTGGCGAAGACGACGAAAATTTCGGCCTCGATGCCATTCGTGATCCAGAGCTTTTGGCCGTTCAAGACGTAGTGATCGCCTTTGTCCACGGCTTTAGTCTGCATCGCGAAAGCGTCCGAGCCGGAGCCGGCTTCGGAGAGAGCGTAAGCGCCGACCGTCTTCTCCGCGAGACGCGGCAGATATTTCTTCTTCTGTTCAGCGGTGCCCCAGCGGATGAGGGCGTTGTTGACTAAAGTGTTCTGCACGTCCATCAGCACGCCGACGCTCGGATCGACGCGCGAGAGTTCTTCGACGCCGATGATCGCGGTGAAGAAC
>JACCRA010000805.1 GCA_013813825.1 Pyrinomonadaceae bacterium
ACTGGCCGAGCAGATCGATCCGCAAACGGGTCGCCCGCTCTCGGTCGCGCCGCTCGCGTGGTCGCACGCCGAAGTCGTGCGCGTCATCACCGCCTACTTTGAGAGGGACTCCGAACTCTCTCGTCAATCGAAAACTTCGGGGCAAAGCGATGCTAAACCGGCTGCCGCAGCCGGAAGAGTTGCCGGAAAGCAGATCTTCAAAACAGCCCGCACCGCCCGCTTGCTTTAGTCCGGCGCATAGAAGCGGACAGTCGCGGAACAATTGACAGACAGGAGGAACGAAAGCTAAGTTTAATGCTGACGCCGCCGTTTTGCGGCGCGCCCGGTGTATAGATGACCAGTCAAAATTACAGCCTCTATCGCTATTACTACTATTACCGCTCGTTCTCGGCGGAGAAGGACGGGAGAGAGGTTGCAGGCTGTCTTGATGCGTTGATTATCTAGCACTCGAAAGACGAGTCTCCGAAACAACCGACCACCAATCCTTCCGACGCGGGAGGAATCGGTGGCCGGTTCTTTTTTGCGCGGTGATCGAAAAATACCACTTGAGCGAGGTTCAAGAAATCATGACGAAACAATCTCCACGAATACCATTGCTCGATCATGTTGACATGCGAATTGTCGCGGCAGAGCCGGGCGATTCAGCCTCTGACCGGAACGTAATTGTCCAACTCGATCCGGATCATCCGGGCTTTAGGGATCAGGACTATCGAAGGCGGCGCAACCGCATCGCGCAGATCGCGCTCGAATACAAACAGGGGATGCCTGTTCCGGACGCGCCGTACACGACTGAAGAGCACGGGTTATGGCGCACGGTCTGGGACGCGCTCGAACCTGCCCACCAAAAATATGCCTGCGTCGAGTACCTCGCCGCGTTTGAGAGATTAGACCTGCCGCGTGAGCGCATCCCGCAGCTTCGAGATGTGTCCGAAAGAGTGCAGGCCGTGAGCGGCTTTCGTTTGGAACCCGTCGCCGGACTGGTCGAGCCGCGCGTCTTTCTCGAATCCTTAGCTGGCGGCGTCTTCCTCTGCACGCAGTATATACGCCACCACTCGACGCCGCTCTACACGCCGGAGCCGGACGTGGTGCATGAGATCGCCGGCCACGCCGTGACGTTGGCGAGCGGGCGGCTAGCCGAACTCAATCGTCTATTCGGCGAGGCGATCAAACGCACGCGCGCGGCGGAGGACTTGGAGCGGCTGTCGCGCATCTACTGGTTCACGATTGAATTCGGGACGGTTCGTGAAGAAGCGGAGGTCAAGGCTTACGGAACTGGTCTGCTCTCTTCCGCCGGAGAGTTGGATGCTATGCGCGAGGCGGAACTACGTCCCTTCGATTTAGAGGCGGCGGCGCAGGTGAAACTCGTCGAGCGTCTGGCCGAGCGCGTTGGCGTCCTGCGCGGGAGCCGCGTGCTCGACGTGGGCTGCGGCCTCGGTGGCTCGTCGCTGTGGCTCGCGAGGGAATTTGATTGTTCGGTTTTGGGCATCACCATCAGCCCAGTACAGGCGGCGATGGCAAGAGAGAAGGCGAGCGCCGAAGGGCTGAATGGTCGCGTGCGTTTCGAGGTGGCGGACGCAAACCATCTTGATCTCGGGCCGGAGAGCTTTGATGTGGTGTGGGTCATAGAGTGCAGTGAACATCTTGGAGACAAGGCGCGCTTCATCAACCGGTGCGCTCATGTGCTGAAGCCGGACGGCGCGCTCGCGCTTTGCGCGTGGCTTGCGACTGAGAAATCCGATTCACCAGCGCATGGACATCTCGTCGCGGATGTTTGTCGCGGGATGCTCTGCCCACAGCTTGCGCGCATGGAAGAATACACAGGCTGGATGAGCGCGAGCGGGTTCAAACGGGTCGAGGCGAAAGAAATCACACGGCACGTAAAGGAGACGTGGACGCGGTGCGCCGCGCTCGTCAGCCGCAAAGAGATTGAAGTCCTGCTAAGTGTCAGCGACGCGCGCACCCGACGCTTCGTCGAAGCGTTCTCGGCTATTCAACGAGCATACGAGGTGGGCGCGATGGCCTACGGGATGTTCACGGCGAGGAAGACTGGTTAATGAGCGAGCAGGATAATAAACAGTGGACACTTTCCGCGCCCGGCATTCACGGCGGGCGTGTTCGGATGCGCGACCTCTCGCGAGAAGTGGTTGACTTCTGCGTAATCGGCGCGGGCGCGGGCGGCGGCGTCCTCGGCGCGAAGCTCGCCGAAGCCGGGTTCTCCGTCGTCATCCTTGACGCTGGCCCGCACTGGGACCCCGTGAAGGATTTCGTCTCGGACGAGATGGCTTCACGAAAACTCTTCTGGACGGATGAGAGGATAACCGGCGGACGTGATCCGGTCGAACTCGGCTCGAACAATTCGGGTCAGGGCGTGGGCGGCAGCACCGTCCACTACTCCATGATCGCCATGCGCGCGCACCCGGAGGATTTTCGCAGGCGCACGCTCGAAGGCGAAACGGCGGGCGCGGAGATGCGGGATTGGCCGGTCACGTTTGAAGATCTTGAGCCGTACTACGAAGAGGTTGAGGAGGCGCTGCAAATCGCGGGGCCGACCCGTTATCCATGGGGCAGGCGGCGCAGACGATACCCGCAGCGCGAACACGAGTTGAACGCTTCGGCGCAGGTTCTCGTCCGGGGCTGCGCGAAGTTAGGAATCCCCGTCGCGCCCGCGCCCATCGCTACTTTGAGCGCGCCTTACAGGGATCGCCCGCCCTGCGTCTATCGCGGATTCTGCAACTACGGCTGCACGACCAACGCCAAGAGTTCGATCCTCGTCACCTACATCCCGCGCGCCATCCGTGCGGGCGCAGAGGTGCGCGCCAACTCGATGGTCGCCCAGATCGAACATGATGAGCGAGGCCGTGTGACCGGCGTGCTCCATTTTCGCAAAGGAAGCAGTGAGCTTTTCCGGCAGCGGGCGCGCAACATCGTGGTCGC
>JACCRA010000056.1 GCA_013813825.1 Pyrinomonadaceae bacterium
GTGTAAGGATGGCCGGGCTTAGACTTTTGTTCGGGAAAAGCTGACAATCGGGAGACACCGCGCGCCTGATGATTGGAGCGGAATCTGGACGTTGTCCTCACGCTTTGTCAGTGAAAAGCGGGGCGGGTAAAATAAAGCCGTTTGACTTGGGAGGTGTCCGGCGCGGCGGCTCGTCGCGAGAGCCGGACGAACAATGGAAATAGTAAATATCCTGTTGGTGATCTTTCTCGTGCTGGCGAACGGCTTTTTCGTGGCTTCGGAATTCTCTCTGGTCGGCGTCCGCCGCTCGCGCATCCAGACGCTGGCCGAGACGGGTGACAAACGGGCCGTGCGCCTGCTCGGCCTCGTCGATCATCTCAACGCTTACATTTCAGCCACGCAACTCGGCATCACGCTTTCGTCGCTCGCGCTTGGCTGGATTGGCGAGCCGGCCATCGCGCACCTGCTCGAAAAACCGCTGGCCGGGCGTGTCTCCGAGACGGTGCTGCACACTATCTCTTTCACCGTCGCCTTCGGCATTATCACGTTTCTGCACATCGTCCTCGGCGAGTTGGCCCCGAAGACGTTGGCGTTAGAGCGCGCGGAGCAGACCGCGCTCGCCATCGCGTGGCCGATGCAAGCGTTCTACAAAATTTTCTCTTGGCCGATCCGCCTGCTCGACTGGGCGGGCACGCGCACCGTCCGCCTCTTCGGTTTGCATCCTTCCGGCGATCACGCCTCGATCTACACGGAAGAAGAACTGCGCCAACTAATCAACATCTCACGCCAGAGCGGGCACCTCGAAGCAGAGGAGCAGGAACTGATTCATCGCGTCTTCGACTTCTCCGACGCTGAAGTGCGCGAGGCGATGGTGCCGCGCACGACAGTCGATGCGCTGCCCGTCACGGCGATGCTCGAAGAGACGAAGACGGCCTTTCGCACGCTCGGCTATTCGCGCCTGCCCGTCTATCGCGAGCGCCTCGACGACATCCTCGGCGTCGTCTTCCGCAGGGATTTGGAGCCGTATCTGGAAGGCTCCGCGCCGGACGAGTTCGTGCTGGAAAAACTGCTGCACCCACCTTTGTTCCTCCCAGCATCCGCTAAACTTGGCGCGGTGCTCAAACAGATGCAAGCCTCGCGCACGCACCTTGCGTTCGTCGTTGACGAGCACGGCGGCATTGAGGGCATCGTCACGCTCGAAGATTTGCTGGAAGAGATCGTCGGCGAGATCGACGACGAATACGACGAAGAGGTGCGCTCGCAGATCGTCGAAGACAACGGAACTTTCCTCCTTGACGGGATGCTCGCCGTGCGCGACGCCAACCGGCGATTCGACCTGCGACTGCCCGAAGACAGCAACTACACGACGCTCGCCGGCTTTCTGCTCGCACAGGCCGGCCACCTCTTGCAGGCCGGCGAGACAATCGAATACGATGGCGCGCGTTTTACCGCCGAGCGCGTGGATCGTCGCCGCATCCGCCGTGTCCGTTTGACGCCGGCCGCGCCAAAAAGCCTCGCCGCCGAAAGCTCTTAAATCTCGCCGCAAGGGGAAGCCGCCAACTTTGATTAAAACCGTCTGCCTCAATAGTGCGACCAAAGAGTTCACGAACGAGTGCCCGGCCGCGGACATTAGCGATCTGCGCGTCATCGAGCATAACGTCGTCTGGGCCGACGTGAGCGATCCGACGAGCCAAGACTTCCTCGACCTCGCCGAAGAGTTCGGTTTTCATCCGCTCTCCATCGAAGACTGCCGGGGCGAACACCAGCGCCCGAAGGTCAAAGAGTATCAGGGCTACTACTTCATCGTGCTGTACGAGGCCGTGCTGACCGGGCCGAAGGACGACTTGGAGCTGCGCGAACTGAACATCTTCCTCGGCACGAACTACCTCGTCACCGTCCACAGCCGCCCGATCCGCGCCATCGAAACGGCCGGGAAACTCTGGCACGAATGGACGGATCGCGCCGAGCACGGGTCGGGGCTGCTCTCCTACCTGCTGATCGACGCTATCGTGGACGACTACCTGCCGCTCCTCGACGTGCTCAGCGAGCGGATGGACGATCTCGAAGATCAAATCTTCGGCGACTTTCAGCCCGAGTCGATGCAGAGCATTTTCCGCATCAAGAAACAACTGC
>JACCRA010000108.1 GCA_013813825.1 Pyrinomonadaceae bacterium
GCTTCTTTGCGGCCCAAGTCTAATTGCGTCTCTTCCAAGTCGGTTCCAATCACTGCTCCGGGCGATACGATTTCGGCCAGGCCGGGCGTGAGCGATCCGGGGCCACAGCCGCAATCCAGAACTTTCATTCCTGGTTTCAGGTGCGGCAAAAGGAACGCCGCGTGTCGTTGGGCAGTGCGGGTCGCCATCATGGCCGTCGAAGCCGGGCCGTAGCCCATCGTGTATTGCTCTTGGTTGTCAGACATTAAGTTTTGTCATCTCCTAACGATGTAATGGAGCGGCCTAACGCATGACTTCAGCGGCGCGGGCGGGACGCCGAACACACGCAAGCTCTGCAAAGAGAGGCGTGATGTCCCGCGTCCGCAGCGAGGAGTTGTTCTGCTGCCGCTTAATATAAAAACGGCAATTTTACATTCAAACAATTTCAGCACTACGAATGCAAGGCTTACAATTATCTTGGAATTCGTTTTATGTCGCTCTCTTTGATTCTTTGTCCTAAACCACATTCCCATTCGCCAACTGCATTGACGTAGCAGTTGAAAATGCTGATGCTGTCTATCTGCTGCGTGTATGACTCGTAAAAAGTTTTTCCGTCCCAAGACACTTTAATCGGATAAACAGATGTGTTGGTGTTGCCGCTTTCGATGTCACTCAACGGTCTCCATTTTCGCCCCGCGCCGATTTGAAACGCACTAATGTCAACCGTTTTCGCTCCGGTAATGCCAGCCGGAGCGCGTCTTTCCTACAAAACAGCGAATTACTCTCTTTAAAATTTCTGCGTCGGGACGGGAGTTTGCTTCAACTTGGTTTTGTTCAATCGGACATTCAAGAATTTCTCTATCGGCTAGAGAGGTGAAATCTTCCGGCTCTTCGGCTTTTGGCTTTTTAGCGTTTTTCTCGGTTGTAGGTTCTTGCGGCTCAGGTTTAGTCGGATTTTGTTTTTCGGTTGTCGCGCCGCCGATTGGACGAATAGACCTATCCTGACAAAGCCGCCCCTCTTTCCAAACCGGGTCATCGTTGTCAATTTTCACACGATACCAGCAGCAAGTTGTTTCATCACCTTTACCGACAACTTCGACGACCGTTCCTACTTTAAATTCGCCGTTAAACTTAAAATCGCATCGAACGCGCTCGCCAACTTTGTATTTCCTGTTCACGTTTGTCCGTACTTTCGATCGTGCAGATACTAATGCCAGCGCTAGTCACGGGCGCGATAGCTGCTGCTTCAAATGCATAACTCCTAACTGAATATATTGTATGCTGTCAGCGAAGTCCTCAAACCTTTAGCGCATATTCTTGGAGAAGGAAAGCTATGAAGCAAGACTCGACTGCCGGTAACGTCAAGCGTGGAGCAGAACAAGCAGTGAAAAAGACATTAGCCAATCCGTGGGTTGAACGCCTCGCACGCTTCGGTTATGCCGCGAAGGGAGCGGTTTATTGCGTCATCGGTGTGCTGGCCGTGATGGCGGCGTTCGGCGCCGGCGGGGGCCTCACGGACTCACGCGGCGCGATGCAGACCATCCTCGCGCAGTCCTTCGGCAAAGTTTTGCTCGGAATAGTCGCCGTCGGTCTCATCGGGTATGCGCTCTGGCGTTTCGTTCAAGCGGGCATTGATGCCGAAAACAAAGGAACGAGTGCTAAAGGGATTGCGGTGCGCATAGGCTACGCCATCAGCGGACTGATTCATTGTGGGTTGGCGCTTACTGCCGCCAAACTCGTATTTGGCGCGGGCGGTGAAGGCGGCGGTAACGGATCGCAAGATTGGACGGCGCAGGTGCTCGCGCAAGACTATGGTCGCTGGTTGGTGGGAGCCGTCGGCGCCATCATCGTCGGCGTCGGCGTCAGTCAGTTCTACAAAGCCTACAGCGCTAAGTTCCGCGACAAACTAAACGGCGGCGAAATGAGTGCCGCCGAACAAAGGTGGGCGACACGCAGCGGCAAGCTCGGTTTTGCGGCGCGCGGTCTGGTCTTCGTGCTGATCGGATTCTTTATCGTGCAAGCAGCGTGGACATACGATGCGAGCAAGGTGCAAGGCGTAGGGGGCGCACTCGCGGCGCTCGCCGGTGGGCCTTTTGGTTGGCTAGTTCTCTTCATCGTCGCGACCGGGCTCGTCGCCTACGGCGTGTTCATGTTCGTCCAAGCGCGGTATCGTCGCATCTCCACTGAGTGAAGATGCTGGCTTTCTCTGTTGCGTTATTTAGCTTGCCATGAGGGTTGTATGCTTCTCATCACGGTTAATAAAAACCATTGTGGTCTGACGGTTTTCTGTTTTTGCTATAGATCTCGACGCGGTTCATGCGCTTCGAGTCGGCGCGGCGCACACGCACTCGCGTCCGGAGCGGGTTATCGGATCTGTCAATTGCCTCTGTGTTGGATGGGGGGAAGAAGTCACTCCGGCCGCGAAACGCACGCCACGCCGCCTGTGCGCGGTAATCCGGCCTCTGGCAGCCCGTAATGGGTCAGTTACGTGAGCAGAATGAGACTTTCTTCAAGAACTGTCTGTTTCAAGAAGCAGTTGGGTAACTTTGAGGTTTGAGTCCCGACTTATCTTGTCCAACATTTCCTTGAACTTCCGGCGCGGATTCGGTGCTCTCTTTTTCAGAGTTTGCAGCAAACTCATTAAGACTTCTCGCGTCTTTGCTCCTTCTTCTGCTTGTGAACCGAAGCTGACTTTTCTGGCGATGACTGTGGGTCGCAACTCGCGCTCGGCACGATTGTTCTCTGCCGGAACGTCTCTATTTTCGACCCACTGATAAAGCCTTGCAGCACTCTCGACGAAGAAATCACTCCACCGCTTGACCGCAGGATGTGCCGCTTCTCTCTGACACAGAGAAAGTATCCGGCGCTTGATCTGCTTGGCTTCTCGGCCATACGCCTTGTCGCTCAGATTCTTGCCCCTTAAGGTCATCGCTTCGACCAACAATTGGCGCATGCGAGCGACGAACTCGACTACCTCTTGATTGTCTTCAAACTTGGCGGATTCGTCCTTTAAGTCTCTCGACAGATGGGCAGAGCAGTATTGCAGCTTGCAAGGAACTCGGTTGTAGCCGTTGTAGCGGTCAACCACCAGATAGCCTTCCAGGTGTTTGGTGCCGAAGACTTCTTTGACCACTGTCGCTGAACGCGTGTTGCGAAGAAGATACAAACTCAACCGCTCGCTGGAAAAGAGCCAGCAATAGCCGTTTGCACCGTCCACGCGCCAAGTCGTCTCATCCGCATGTCGTACCATGGCTTGGCGATATTCCTCAATCAGGCTCGCCAGACAAGGAGCGAACAACTGGCCCAACCGATGCAACGAGTTGATGATGGTCGAGTAGTTGACTTGCAATCTCGCGGTGATGCGGCCCAACGGGATGCCGTGCACATAATGGCTCTCGACAACCTCTGCTAATAGCTCATTCGAGAGCAGCATCTTTGGCAAAAGCGATGAGACTTTCGCTTGCAGATAAGTTTGGCAATCAGGGCAATACTTTCTTTCCAACTCGTAGAGGAGTTTCCTGACTCGCATCACATCGAGGTCGAGCACCGAACGCCGCACACTGCCTTTCTGCCACAAAGAGGCGTTGCATTTCGGACAACTTGTCTCCGCCACTTTGACGCGCCGGACTGCTTCGACTTCTTCCGGTGAGTGAGTTTTACGCCCCTGACCAAGGTGGCCGAGCTTTGCTCCGCCCGGCCTCTTGCTTTTCTCTTCGGTGGAGTTCGCTTTATGAGGCAACTTTGATGACGGGGTTGAAGATGAAAAAAAACCTTCTACTGCTTTACGTTTAAGTCTCTGAAGTTCACCGCGAAGAGATTCATTCTCTTGTGTCAGGCGGTCAATCGTAAGTTGCTTCTGAAAACAGCTCTCACACGAATTGACTCCATAATCAGGTGGCTTTGTTGGTTGGTAAACTTCTCGCATTGGTCTGGTCTTGAAGCGAAGAAACGACCAACTCAACAACTTTTCCTCTTATGCTCACGTAACTGACCCATTACGGCAGCCCACTGAAAACCATTGACTTCAGTCCAGAGTTGGCATAGATTCGCGCGTCCTTCATAAATCTAAAGGCTGGCCTTGAGCTTGTAGTTGCCCAACCGGTTCACCCGACCACGCCTTTACGCGATGTTCGCTGCTGTGGTGCGGCACAGCGTCACTCTTGAAAGGATGCCCCAGATGAACTTTACGAAACTATTTGTCACTTCGCTCATGGCAGCATGTTGTTTGCTGCTACCGTCTGCCGCCGCCGCCGACCCTGTCCTCTTCCAAGTTGACACCTTCGAGGGAGGGAGCCAAGGGTGGTTTACCGGCGGCCCGTTTGCCACGCCCCAGCCCGCCGCCGTCGTCAGCGGTGGCCCCACAGGTAACTTCATGCTGCTCACTGCCGTGGGCGGGGCTGGGCCGAACAGCAGGCTCAGCGTGCTCAACGCGTCACAGTGGACAGGAAATTACATCGCCGCGGGTGTTAACGTCATTACTATGGACCTGAACAACTTTGGCGCGACGGACCTGTACTTACGGCTCATGTTCGAGGACCCGATGTTCGGCCCGCCGACCAATGTCGCCTTCTCGACCGCGCCGGTGTTTCTGGCCGCTGGGGGTGGCTGGACCTCTGTGTCCTTTCTTGTTTGGCCCGGCAGTTTGACGCCCGGTCTGGGCACAGTGAACGCAGCGTTGACAGGCGCGACTGCGATTCGGATCTACCACAGTCAAAATCCGGGTTTTCCGAATCCAGTAGTTCCGATCCCGCCCATTTCAGCACAGTTGGGAGTAGATAACATTCGGGCAGCCGCCATCCCTGAACCGGCGACGATGCTGTTGCTCGGCACCGGACTGGCGGGTGTCGCCGCTAAAGTGCGCCGGCGGCGGAAAGTTGCGAAGTGCGAAGAGGCGTAAGCAGCGAAACAGCACGGGGACGTTATGTGAGCCGCTCAGGAGCCTGTGAGCTTCGGGCGGCTTCACTGCCTCTAAAGGCAGATTTACATTTCGCAACGGGATGCGCGGCAGATGACCTCGGGCGTGGCTTTGGCACAATAATTAAGAAGGGCTGCTCGAACGAAAGAAGCGGCGAGTGCCGCACCGGCTCGCCGCGCAAGTATTCTCAGGAGGAGAATGTATTTAATAAACGGCGAAACCCCTTTGCTTTCCTAAGTCGCGCGGGACGCTACTTCATGCCCGAAAAGCAGAAGTGGCGCGAGCCTCACTTCTCCCGCCGCTTCTCATCTCACAATCTTTGGAGATCGTGAGGTCGCGCCTCTGTCCTCGGCTTACAGCGCGTTAGCGCCCACCATTTGTGCCGCGCCTTAAATCTCAACTCCGACTCGGCCGCATCTTAATTTTCGCTTTTGAGATTGCGCCGCCGGCGAACTGCCGCTTTGACGCCTGCTAAGCCGGTGCCGAGGAGAAGCATGGTTGTTGGTTCTGGAACGGCTGTTGGAGCAGCGGGGCTGAAGGTGAATTGTGTTACTAACCCTAGTGAGTCGAGGGCAGAACCTGTTGGGCTGTTGATATTTCCAAATTAGAGACTGAGTCTCCGAGAATGATTGGCGTGTCAGGCGTTGCCAGTGATGATGTACTCGCCGAACCGCTTGACGCACCCTTTCGGGTGAACCGCTTTTGGTGCGCTCGATGGCCTTTGCAATCGTCTCTTTGTCTTTGAGGATGAACAGGTGCCGCTTCCCTTCTCTTTTTTCTTGTGTTGTTCAATTCCCTTTGTTAAGATAAATATACATAAGATAGGTAAACTATATCAACATAACTACTTACTATGAATAGAAAAAAAGAGAGCAGCGCGATAGCGGACTTGAGCGACTTAATCACGCCAACCGAAGCGGCAAGGGTTCGCAACGTGACGCGCGCTGCCATTACTGCGCTGATCAAGCGAGGCAGGCTTCAAACTGTGGAGGTTGGAGGTCGATCATTCTTGCGGCGTAGTGATGTCGAAGGTTTTGAACCTGTGAAGCCCGGCCCGAAGTCTGAGGCAGCGTAAGGAAGGCGGGAAGCAGTGACTCAAGAGAGTGGCTTCTCTGACTGCCGCGACAGCATCGCCTAATTATCAATCAATGCGAAGGAGACCACGCTGATGGCAACCAAGAAGCCTCGTCAGGATAGGAGCGACATCACCGTCAAGAATATTGAGAAGAAACATGGGCTGCCGGCCGGCACCATCAGAAATGCGGACGGGAGAGATACCAGAGGCGACAAGAAGTTGGAGACCATGCGGAAGGCGGCGAAGACAAGGCGGCAGCAAATGAAAGAAATCGTATCAGGTTATACCTTCGATCATTACGTGGGCGCGGTCTATCACTTTCAACACCTCCCCCTCTCAAAGGCTGAACAGCTAGCACTGGTAGGGGATGCGCCTTTTATCGTCGAGACCATTAACTGGACACTCGCGGACAGCGGCGAGGCATACCACAACACATATTTTGCTGCCAATCTTGACGACGCATTAGGGTTGGCGGTGAGATTAAGGCTCACGCTGGAAGAGGTGGCGGAGGAGGTTGTCGCTATTCGTCCGGCCACTAAGGTCGAAGCGGCGGAACTTAATGAGGCTACCCAGTATTACCTTAAATTGATGCCGCCCGCCATAGATAAGCTACATAACAAGAAAGGGACTAAGCGAGCGTGACCCGGTTCAACACGAGAGAGGAAGGCGGCAACGAATGAGCGCCACATTGGACAAAATCATTGAAGAGGTCAAAGCACTCCGGCCCGACGAGCGGCGCGAGCTGCGCGACAAACTCGATTCCCTGTTCATCGAGCCGAAGCCAGCGATGACTGAGGACGAATTCGCTCGGCATCTCGCCGCGAAAGGCATTATCTCGCTTCCCGCTCTTTCAGCAGAAGATACCGAGGATGACGATTGGGAGCCAGTCGAAGTCACCGGTCAACCGCTTTCGGAAATGATTATCGAGGAGCGGCGCTGAAGTGACGGCTTACTTCCTTGACAGCAGCGCGCTCGTCAAACGCTACGCGCGTGAGATTGGCGCTTGTGCTTCAGTCTGTAATCCCCTGCCCGTTTTCATTTATCTGGCCGTCGTGCTGGATGCCTTCAGCCGCCGCGTCATCGGCTGGGCACTCGACGAGCTTTTGCGCATCAATTTAATCTTTGCAACACATCCTTCCCGATCCTTAAGTTATTGCCGATTCTGCAAAATCTTGACGAACGAGCCGGTGTGCAATTCGGACAAGGTTAAGCTGGTGAGTTGAATCGCTTCGGCTTCGGTAACAGCGCCGCAGTTGATCGCGCGTAGAAAATAGTTGAGTAGTCCTTGTCCGGTGGCGGCGTCGTCGAACACGTCACCGACCAAAGTGGCCCGTGCCGCTTTCTCTACGAAGTTGCGCAGGCGTTCAGAGGCCGGCTCAAGGCTCTCCAGAAAGAATGAATGGACGGCGGCGTAGCGCGTCGGGAGTTGGGCCGGATGCAAATCCCACCCTTGATAAAAGGCGTTGGCGAGCGAGTGTCGCGTGTGTTCAAAGTGTATCTTCCACGCGCGGTGGACGATTGTTTGATTCTCCTGCGCTTGTGAGGACGTGAGCGGCGCGCCCTCGGCTGCCCGGTGAGGCGCGACGGGCATGATGTTAGTCGCGCCGTCGGAGAGCCACACGCCGGTGCCGCCGAATGCGACCTGCATCATCTGGCGCGCGAAGTCGCAGGCCGGGTGCAGCATATGCTGGTGGGCGGCGGTGATCTGGCAACTGGCGGTGTAATCGTAGGTGCCGAAGTGTGCGGCCACGCAGCGACCGCGCGC
>JACCRA010000114.1 GCA_013813825.1 Pyrinomonadaceae bacterium
TCGGTGACGGGGACGGGCGTGCCGCCCGTCGCCGGGATCGTCCAGATGTCGCGTTGCCCGCCTTTCCGCTTGCTCCAGTAGGCGATGCGCGCGCCCGTCGGCGACCACTGTGGTTGCGCCGCGTCGCCGACGCCATCGCCGGTGAGTTGCCGCTTCTCGCTCGTCGCGTGGTTGGCGATCCAGATTTCGCTCCGCTCCAAAGGGCGGTCGCTTGGGTCTGTGATGTTGTGCGTGGCGTAGGCGATCTCGCGCCCGTCGGGGGACCATGCCGGGTGATAACCAAAGTCGGTCAGGCGTTTCACCGATTCCCCAGTTGCACCCATTACGAAGATGCCGCCGCCCTCTCTTTCAGAGCGGAAAGCGATCCGCTCGCCGTCGGGCGAGAAGGCGGGCTGCGTCTCGTCGGCGGTCGAGTCGGCGGTCAGGTTTTGCGGATTTTTCCCGCCTACCCTTTGCAGGTACAAGTCCCAGTTGCCGGACGCCCCGCTGGCATAGACGATTGATTTGCCGTCAGGCGACAGACTCGGAAACCACTCTGGCCCCGAATGATCCGTGAGTTGCACGAAGTTCAGATTCCTGAGCGGCGCGGCGACCTCTTCAGCTCGCAACCACCGCAAGGCGACAAAAACCGCAACGGCGACGACGAACAGCCCTGCCAGCGCGAGTCCGGCTGTCACGACGGGCGCACGAAGCGCGGCGCGCGGCACGACGCCCGTGCGCGCGTGGATTTGTGTTGAAACGGTCGGCGACGAGTCCAGCGTGCGCTGCCAGCGTTTCAGTTCCGCGCGCAAGTCGGAGGCGGTTTGGTAGCGGAGTTCTCGATCTTTTTCCAGCGCCCTGCCGATGATGTGTGCCAGTTCGGGAGACACGTCCGGGTTGGAGTTGGCCGGGGCCGGCGGCTCGTGGTTGAGCAGAGCGTCGAAAGTGGCGGCGGCGGTTGGTCCCCTGAACGGGTGCGTCCCCACCGTCATTTCGTAGAACACGACGCCGAGACTGAAAATGTCCGTGCGGTAATCCACGTCCTGTCCAAGCGCCTGCTCTGGCGACATGTAGGCGACTGTTCCCATCACCGCGCCGGTGTCGGTGCGCGCCGTCTCGGTCCATTTGTGAGAAACGTCGTGAGTGAAAGCCGGCTCGGTCAATTTCGCCAGTCCGAAGTCGAGGACTTTCACGTAGCCGTCTGGCCGGAGCATGACGTTTTCGGGTTTCAGATCGCGGTGAATAATCCCCGCGGCGTGCGCGGCTGCGAGCGCGTCCGCGATTTGGGCGGCGATGTTCAGCGCCTCTTTCGTCCGGGCGCGGGCGTGCGGCATGAAGTCGCGCAGCGTCTGGCCCTCGACCAACTCGGTGGCGATGAAATACACGCCGTCGCTCTGGCCGGTCTCGTAGATCGTGACGATGTTCGGATGGTTGAGGGCGGAGGCGGCGCGGGCTTCGCGCTCGAAACGGCGGATGCGTTCCGCGTCGTGCGTGAATTCCGCCGGCAGCAGTTTGAGGGCCACACGGCGATTCAGCCGCGTGTCTTCCGCGAGATAAACTTCGCCCATCCCGCCCGCGCCGAGAAGAGACAAAACGCGGTAAGGGCCGATCTCTCGTCCGAGAGCGGAGAAGGCATCGCCTCCTTCGGCGGCGGCCTTCGCCGCCATTTCCATCGCGGGCGCTTCGATAAACTTTCCCGCGCGCTCGTAGGCCGCGAGGAGTGATTCCACTTCGCGGCGCAACTCATCGTCACCCGCGCTGGCGGCGGCGAGATATGACGCGCGCTCCGCCGGCTCGCGTTCCAGCACCGCGTCGAAAAGCCGGTCGATCTCCTGCCAACGCTCAGCCCGCATCTTCGCCTCCCGCGCTCAATTCGCGGTAGAGCCACGCCTTCGCCTTGTACCATTCGCGGAGCGCCGTCGCCTCCGAGATGCCGAGAAACTCCGCCGTCTCTTCCACACTCAACCCGCCGAAGAAGCGCAACTCCACGATCCGGGCCTTGCGCGGATCGAGTTCCGCCAGCGCGACGAGCGCCTCATCGAGCGCCACCAGATCGGCGTCCGGCTCCGCCGCGACCAATAGCGCATCGTCGAGCGAGATGTATTGCACCGAGTTGCCTTGCGCTCGTGGGCGGCGGCGCGCGAAGTCCACGAGAATGCGCCGCATCAATTGGGCCGAGACGCCGTAGAAGTGCGCGCGGCTCTCGAAGCGCGCGGTCTTCCAGTCGATCAGGCGGACGTAGGCTTCGTTGACGAGAGCCGAAGTTTGCAGCGTGTGGCCGGCGCGCTCGCGCTTCAGGTAATGCTTGGCGAGGCGGTGCAGTTCGGCGTGAATGATGGGGATCAGTTGTTCGAGGGCCGCCTCGTCCCCGCCGCTCCAAGCCGCGAGCAGTTGCGTGACTTCGTGATCGGCAACGTCCAGATCAGCGGTACGCTCTCGAAAGGCGGCGGCTCGTTCAAGATCGACCACCCGCTCGACCCCGCCAACCGCTACCTCTCGCACTCCTTCGTCGAATCTCCCGACATGATGAACATCTACAACGGCAACATCGTCCTCAACGCGAAAGGCGAAGCCGTCGTTACCATGCCCGCGTGGTTCGAGGCGCTCAACCGCGAGTTCCGCTACCAACTGACCGCCCTCGGCGCTCCGGGGCCGAACCTCTACGTTGCAGCGGAAATCAAAGGCAACACGTTCAAGATCGCGGGCGGCAAGCCGGGGACGAAAATCTCATGGCAGGTCACGGGCGTGCGCCACGACGCCTACGCCAACGCGCACCGGATTCCGCTAGAGGAAGACAAAACCGGCGACGAGCGCGGTACCTACCTCCACCCGGAAGCGTTCGGCCAGCCCGCCACGAAGGGCGTCACGCACGCACGGCAACCGGCAGCGACGCCGCAACAACCGGCAGCAGAAACGAGCAAAGAAACAACTGCCGTCAAACGAACAGCAACGGGCCAACAGTGAGGCTTCGGCGCGTGGCTCGCTGAAGAAACTCGCCGCATCTGAGTCTCAAGTCCAAAGCCGGGAAAACAATACTTCCCGGCTTTGGACTTAAATTTCAGATTCGTTCAAGCTATTTGATGTCGTTTTGTTGAGACGCAAAACCTACGAACTCGGACTGAAGGAGGGCATGACCAATCCTTGCCCGATGATGAAACAGTATGTCCTCTCCGCAGATAAAACTGACGAGCGCGCTCGCCGCGCATGAAAGTGAGCAAGTTCCGTCGGCTCCGCCGCTTCATTGAGCAAGCCGCTTCTCTGTCTTGAGAGACGGCTGCTTTTGCTTTCCGGTGTCGCCCCGTCTTGCGTTAATCTCTCCGCTGGAAAATTCGGACATGAAGACCTTCGACACGCGCATCGAGCCGGAGCAGGCCGCCGTAGAGTTTTTCCGCGAGCGATACCATGAAGCGCGCGTGTTGTTTCTGGCCGGCTCGGTGCTGCGCGGCGAAGGCACGCCCACTTCCGATCTCGATGTCGTGGTGGTGTATGAGCATTTGCCCAATCCTTACCGCGAAGCGTTTGTCCACCAGGGCTGGCCGGTCGAGGCGTTCGTCCACGATTCGGAGACCCTCAACTATTTCATCTCCGAACGTGAAGGCCGGTCGGGCGTGCCGTCGTTGGCGCGGATGGTCGTCGAAGGACACGAGGTTCCGGGGCCATCCGTGTGTTCTGCTTCTTTGAAACGGCTCGCCGCCAAAGTCATCGCCGCCGGGCCATCAAGTTGGAGTGAAGAGGAGGCGCGCGAGATGCGCTATCGCCTGACCGACATCACCGATGACATCAGGCATCCGCGCTCTGACGAAGAACTCGTTGCCTGCGGCGCGCAGCTTTACGAGTGGGTTGCCGATTTCTATTGCCGCTCGCAAAAACTCTGGTCGGCGCGGAGAAAAGCGATCCCGCCGCGCCTGCGCGAAATCGATCCAGACTTCGCCGCGCGCTTCGTTCAGGCTTTCGAGCAACTGTTCGTCGCCAAGCGACCGGAGTTGGTCATCGCGCTCGTCGAGGAAGTAATACGACCTTGCGGCGGCTTCCTGTTCGACGGTTACAGGCAGGACGCGCCACCAGACTGCCGCCGGCCGATCAAGGATATTGATGAGGGAGATGCTGCCAGTATCCGAAGCCATTCGCATCATTCAAGAGCAGACCCGGCAATTGCCCGTCGAGTCGATTCCGCTGACAGCGGCGCGCGGGCG
>JACCRA010000164.1 GCA_013813825.1 Pyrinomonadaceae bacterium
GGGACGCGCCGATCTGCTCTGTGTGTCGCTCTCGGATCAAACGGCACTCGGAGACTTAAACGCCGGCGACTTTCTGCTCGTCGCGAGGGGACGGCGGTATTTCAGCAACGACGAACTTGTAACAAGACTCAACCGCTCTGCTGCCCCGACTTTTCGCGCGTTTGTCGGCAGCGTCCCTGCGGTTGATGTGTATGAACTCGATGAAAAGCTGTTGGCAGTTGCGATCCCCACAGCGCGCTAACTTTGGGTCAATCACCGCGCTGGCGGGGTTGGTGAGGGAATGAGATCGTCGCGTAGTTCCTGACTCGCAGTTCGATCTGCTCTCGACGCGCACCACCGATTTGTTTTATCCGAGCGCGCGCCTTTTCGCTGAAGGCTTCGAGATTGACACAACCTTTTCCCCGTCCAAAACGAAAAGCTCAAAAACCACTTGACAACTACCTCGTATTCAAGTATCTTGATATCAAGATAAGCCATCTTGAGGCGGAAGAGCTAATGAGTGGTGATGACTTGGGCGGGATTCACTTATGGCTGGTGCTGTGGCGGGCGGCGCGCGCCGTCGAAGAACACGCCGCGCGTAGCGTCTCGGCCGCAGGGCTGTGTGCGAGCGATTTCGGCGTTTTGGAAGCCTTGCTGCACAAGGGCGCGCTGCCGGTCAACACCATCGGGAAAAAGGTGCTGCTGACGAGCGGTTCGATCACAACCGCCGTTGACCGTCTGGAGCGGCGGGGGCTAGTCGAGCGCCGCGAAGCTCCCGAAGACCGCCGCGCGCGCATCGTTCATCTGACTCCCGAAGGGCGAAAGTTAATTAAACGCGCGTTCACGCAGCACGCCGCCGACATGGAACAGGCGTCTGCCGCTTTGAACGAGAGTGAGCGCCAGACTCTTTTGCGGCTCTTGAAGAAACTCGGCTACGGGGCGGCGGAACTTGCGGCGGATGACTCGAATGGTACTGATGAGGCTCCAACTTAAACCGGTTGAGCCTTAACGAACTGGCAATGTTAGGAATGAAGAAAGAAATGTCGGTCAGGGTTTGATTTCCTGATCTCGAATTCGGAGGTGATGATGAAAGATAAAGACGTGATGGGCTATCGCAAAATCGAAGGTATTTATCGTGGCGCGCCGTTGCATATGGTCGGTGATGGTTTCCGGGTCAGCACCTATTTCCCTCGCGGAGATGTTCCCGCCGCGCGAATCAGTCCGTTCATCCTGCTCGATTACCATCTGCCGTTCAGCTATGCGCCGACGAAAGGTCTGCGGCGCGGTGTCGGAGGGCATCCGCATCGCGGGTTTGAGACCGTGACCATCGCATATGAAGGTTCGATTGCACACCACGACAGCACGGGAAACAGCGGGGTGATTAATCCCGGCGATGTGCAATGGATGACGGCGGCTTCGGGTATCTTGCACGAGGAGTATCACGAAGCGGAGTTTGCCCGTCGGGGTGGTGTCCTGCACATGATTCAGTTGTGGGTGAATCTGCCGCGAGCGTCCAAGACGAGTCCGCCGAAGTATCAACCTTTGTTGAGCGAACGGATGGGAACGGTTGATCTGCCTGACAACGGCGGAGTCATTCGCGTGATCGCGGGCGAGTACGACGGCATGAAAGGACCGGCATCTACGTTCACACCGATCAACCTGTGGGATCTGCGGCTAAACGCCGGAGGCAGAGCGGAGTTCACGCTGCCACGGAGCTATACCGCCGCACTGTTATTGCTTCAGGGCGAAGTAAAGATTAACGACACGAGACTCGCACAAGCGCGCGACTTCGTGATGTTCGAGAACGGCGATGGCGGCATTAAGCTGGAGGCGACGGAGGATTCAATTCTCTTGTCGCTCAGCGGTGAACCGATTGATGAGCCAATCGTGCAGTACGGACCGTTCGTGATGAATACTACCGATGAAATCAAGCAAGCGATGGCTGATTTTAGTTCGGGACGGTTCGGGAATCTGAGAAACTAGCCGTCAAAAGCACAAATGTCAGACGCGAACATTATCCTGCAAGACGGGGACGGGAGTTCTGTGCGCGGACAAGTAACACCTAGATCAGTTCCAGTGAGAAGCTACTGGTCTAGGTGAGAAAGTCACGCAAGAAGATAATCCATGGATAAATCGCACGCGACCGCCGTTCAGAGAAGCAAAGAGAAGAGATTTCGGCGCATTAGCCGCTGGCGTTAAGCAGCGACGAGGACATGACCATGACCGCTCACAGCTCAAACAATTTTGCGAAAGACAGAGCGTTTCCGCCGCTCCCGCTTGAAGCGTGGAAGGAGACGAAGGACACGCTGCATCTTTACCTACAAATCATCGGTAAGATTC
>JACCRA010000171.1 GCA_013813825.1 Pyrinomonadaceae bacterium
AGGTCTCAGCCTCCGATTAAAACTGGCTCGCAAGAAACAAAAGGGCAATAGACGTAACTTACTCTCTCCCCGCCCGCGCACGAAAACCAAAGCTCGATCAGTATTGAATTCTCTGTGAACAGTCTTATGGTGGATACATCGCAATGCTTCGGCGCGTATAAAGGCCGCTCCGTGCTAATCACGGGTGGTCTCGGTTTTATTGGCAGCAATTTGGCGCGGAAGCTCGTCGAAATAGGCGGCGCCGAAGTTTCCATCGTTGATGCGCTGATTCCCGATCAGGGCGGTAATCTTTTCAACATCGAAGGTATTGAAGACCGCGTTAAACTGCACATCGCCGATATGGGCGACGATTACGTCATCAATCATCTCGTCGGCGGCGTGGATTACATCTTCAATCTTGCAGGCAACGTCAGCCACCTTGAATCCATGTTGCGACCGCAGCGCGATCTGGAGTTGAACTGTGCCGCGCAACTCACGCTGCTCGAAGCTTGCCGCAACTTTAACCCGCACGTGAAGATCGTCTTCACGAGTACGCGGCAGGTTTACGGTAAACCCATTTATCTGCCGGTGGACGAGCAGCACCGCGTGATGCCACTCGACATCAACGGCATTCACAAATTGGCAGCCGAAAATTATCACCAACTCTACAACCGGGTTTACGGCATGCGGACGGTGTGCCTGCGCCTGACCAATACCTACGGTCCACGCCAACTCCTCTCCCACAACCGGCAAGGGTTCATTGCGTGGTTCATTCGCCAAGCGCTCGACGGCGGCGTGATTGAACTCTTCGGCGAGGGTCGGCAGCGGCGTGATTTGAATTACGTTGATGACGTAGTCGAGGCGATGCTGCTAGCTGGTGCGAATGAGGACGCCGAAGGCGAGATTTTCAACCTCGGCACCGGCACCCCCGTAAGCCTAGCTGATCTGGCGAGCGATCTGATCTCACTAACGGGGCGCGGCTCCGTTCAACCCGTGCCGTTCCCACTCGAACGACAGTTAATCGACATCGGCAATTCTTATTCGAGTTATCAGAAAATCGAGACGGCACTAGGGTGGCGTCCGCGCATGCCATTAAGTGAGGGGCTGGCCCGCACCGTCGAGTTTTACAAAAAGCATAGAACAAATTATTGGGAGCCGAATGCGAATACCGTTTCTCGATCTAACGCGCCAACAACGAGAGATTGAGGCGGAAGCCACCGTCGCGCTAACGCGCGTGATGGCGGGCGGCGTCTTCATCCTCGGTCGCGAGGTCGAAGCATTTGAAGCAGAGTGGGCACGCTTCTGCGGTGTGCGCGGCGCGGCGGGCGTGAACTCCGGCACCGACGCGCTCACGCTCGCGCTGATTGCCTCCGGAGCAGTGCGTCAGGGGGGGCAGGACGAAGTGATCACGTCGCCGCTGACGGCTGCCTATACAGCGCTCGCCATCCTCAACGCCGGTGGCATTCCCGTCTTCGCCGACATCGCCCCGCAGACTTACACGCTCGACCCATCCGCCATCGAACGAGTTATCACGCCGCGCACGCGCGCCATCGTGCCTGTCCATCTTTATGGCCGGATGGCTGACATGCCTGCGATCTGCGAGGTGGCCGCGCGGCATGGTCTAATTGTCGTCGAAGACGCGGCGCAGTCCCACGGCGCACAGGTGCAGGGAAGGCGAACGAGCGCGCACGCGGCGGCTTTCAGTTTTTACCCGACGAAAAATCTCGGCGCGTATGGGGACGGCGGCGCCGTCACGTCAGACGACGAAACTCTGATCGAGCGCGTCAAGGTATTGCGTCAGGGCGGGAACGTGGCAGCCTTCCAAACTGGCGTCGAAGGGCGCAACTCGCGGCTCGACGAGATGCAAGCGGCACTGCTGCGCATTAAACTCCCGCATCTTGAAAAATGGAACGACCGCCGGCGTGGCCTCGCAAAAATTTACGACGAACTCCTGCGCGGCACAATTCTCCACCTTCCTTCCGCACCCGCACCCGAAGCGCACGTTTACCACCTCTACGTGGTGCAGCACCCGCAACGCGACCTCTTACGCTCCCACCTCGCCGCACGTGGGATCGAGACGTTGATCCACTATCCTTTCCTGCTTCATCAACAACCGCTTTTCCGGCAGCCATCACAATGCGCCCTGCCAGTCGCTGAAGACGTGGCGGGCAAAATCTTATCCTTGCCCCTGCATTCTCACCTCAATGAAAGCGAGGCGCGCGAAATCGCGCAAGCGATTCTCGATTTCACATCCTAACGGCGGGGAAACAAACGGTCGGTGTGCGGGCACGACTTAATCAGAGCACCCGACATCGGCGAGACATTAGATAGAGGCTGAGGACTCGTCCACAGCCCATACAAAAAAACCTTCCGTGACGTAGGCCAATCCTGAATGTGTCATTTGGAGTAACTCCGCTTTGCGTAACCTGAGTAACGATTTAGCCGCGCGGCTTTTGCGCGATGCAGATGGCGGAAAGGCCGGCGGGCAATTGAGCCTGCGGATTTTTCAGCATTCGCGCTTCGCGCACGAGCGCCCCAGTCAGCACGCGGTTCAACCATTGTAACTTTGGCGGCAATGGCTTCACGTCCGAGCCGCTGTCTGCGAGTCCCACGCGCTTGAGCACGAGTCGCCTCAAGGCCGCCGCCGGCAGCAGCAACGTGTTGGCGTAGGTCGTACGCCGGACGTTGAAGCCCGCGCTCTCCATCCTTTCGTTCAACACTTTGAGACTGTAACGACGTTGCGTCCCCAACGCCTCGTCGTGGCCGCTTCGCATCCACTCGTAAGCGGCGGCGCGCACGAAAGCGATGCCGCCGGGACGAAGCACGCGGTACATCTCCCGAATGGCCTGCTTATCCGCCCCCTCGCCCGGCAGTTGCACCAATACGTCAAAGCTCGTTACGAGGTCGAACGTCGCATCGGCAAACGGCAAATGCGTGACAGACGCTTGAGCCAAGTGTGTGTGACCGCGCTCGCCGCAATATCCAAGCGCGCCGGAAACCACATCGATCCCAACAACCTGCCCACGTCCACCGGCGTAGCGCGCCGCAAGCCACGACAGCATTCCGCCCGTACCGCATCCGGCATCAAGAATGAGCCGGTCTTGCGAGCGCGGCAGCACCGGATCGAGTACCGCGGCCGTAATCTCGCGCATCCCTGCGAACCACCAAAAGCTCTCTTCCAGAGCATACAGATATG
>JACCRA010000176.1 GCA_013813825.1 Pyrinomonadaceae bacterium
CACTACCGTCGGGCGCGCGCCCTCGCGCAACGCGTAGACCACACCGAGGCGCGGGGCGAAATTGTTCTTGTCGACTTTGAAATCACGTGAGAACGCGAGCGGCGCGGTGTCGTCTCCCTGCGGCACATCATACACGTCGTAGCGGAGGCCGTAATTGATCTTCAAACGCCGGGTCGCCTTCCAGTCGTCCTGCACAAAGAACTGGTAGAACACCGAATCGTAGCTGCGCTCCGGATCGCCTAAGGTCTCGCGGAACTCCGAATAGCCGAGCGGATTTGCTCCGTTGCGCGCGGCGGTGTAAGCCGCGACGTTGGGGAATGTGTAGCGCGCGAAGACGCCGGAGCGGCGCTCATCGTGGATGAAGTTCGCGCCGGCGCCGAACTTGACCGTGTGTCCGCCGCGCGTCAGCGTCACGTTGTTGATGAGTTGGTTGGATGTTTCGAGCGGCAGCAGGGTGTTCGCGTCTTCGGGCGCGCCGAAGTTCGCGACGCCAGAGATCACGACGGACGGCCCCGTGCCTGAGTTGTCGTTCGGTAAATTCTGCGAGTTGCGCCGCGCGTACTGGTAGCGGAACTCGTTCAGCAGCGTCGGCGAGAACGTCGAGATCAGTTGAACGCCGACGGAGTCGGAGACGTCGACGAAGTCGATGCTGCGCTGAAGCGTGGTGGCCCCGCCCGCGATGTTGTTCGGCGACGTGTTGGTGAAGCGGTTGTAGCGGCCCACGAAGCGGTTGGCGTCGTTGAGCTGCACGTCGGTGCGGGCGATGAAGAAGTTGACCTTCTGCGCGGCGGGGATGGTGCCGGGGAAGGACTCCGCTGGAACTCCGGCGGAGATGAGCGCCTGCTGATTCGTTTGGCTGATGGTGATAACGCGCTGCGGCTCGCCCGCCAGATCGCGCGAGACCCGCTCGAAGCCAGTATAAAAGTGCCAGCGGTCGCGGACGATGGGGCCGCCGACGGCGGCGGTGAAGTCGTCGACCTTCGTGCCCGGCTTCTGCAAGTTAGGGTTGAAGAAGAAGGGGCGCGACGAGAAGGCCGTGCGGCGGAAGCGGTAGCTCGCCGAGCCGTGGAGGCCGTTCGTCCCCGAGGGGGTGACGGCATTCATGATCAGGCCGGGCGTGTTGCCAAACTCTGCCGAGAAGCCGTTCGTGACGAGTTGCACTTCGCTGACGAAGGTCTCCGAGATCGGCATCAGGCGGATGCCGGCGCGGTCGGCCTGCGTGTTGTTGTTGCCGTCGAGTTGGTAGTTGGTGCGGCGCGCGTAGCCGTTGGCGTTGATGCGCGGCACGCCGAACTCCGAGTTGGGGCGGCCCGTCACGTTTGCCTGCAGCAGCGAGAAGTTGTAAGGGTTGCGCGAGACGAGCGGGAGGTTGCGGACTTCAGTCTCATTCATCACCCTGCCGAGATCAATCTTGCCCGGATCGGCGATGGGCGAGTCGCCGCTGATGGTGATGACCTCAGAGACTTGCCCCGGTTCCAAAGCCAGCTCGACAGTCGCCGTCTGCCCCGTGGTTAAGGTGATTCCCTCGCGGACGAGCTTTTTGAAATTCCCGGCTTCGACGGTCACGCGGTAGGTGCCTAGCGGCAGCAGGGGGACGCGGTAGACGCCACTCTCGTCGCTGGCGACTTGGCGCTCCGTGCCGGTCTCAACATTCGTCACGGTGATAGAGGCGTTGGGCACAACCGCGCCGTTGGTATCGGTGACTGTCCCTTCGATCTGCCCGTTGAGCGCCTGCGATTGCCCGGAGGTTCGCGGCGCCGTCACCGTAAACAAGAGGGCGAAGAGGAATGCGGAGAATGCTATCAATCGGAGGCCTCTTGATAGGTTGTCGAGCGAAAAGCGTCGAGATTCGAGCATAACCGAAACTCCTTCTTAGTAATTGACTTCTTCCATTTACAAATGGGGCTTCAGGCACGGCCCGAAGCATCCCAACCGACGCCGAAAACTAAGCCACCCTCTCTAGGCGGCTGCGGACGAAGCGTCGAGCACGATTTCGTACAGCGACTCGTTCGCGAGATCGAGGGCGACTCGCACGCTACCGAACAGCGAAGCGTCTTCGCCAAGTTCCGTGGCGCGAATCTCCGGGCAGTTCGGGGCGATCGTCGCCGCCACTTTGTGTACTGACGCGAGCAGCCCCGGTTGCGTGAGAGCAACGCGCCCGCCGAAGATGATCAGTTCCGGATCGATGACGGTGGCGATGTTGGCGACCGCGGCCCCAAGGCGAGAAATCGCCGCCCCGTCCAACCTACCGCTGCTGCGTCTGGGGGCCCGCTTGGCCCCGGTGCGCGGCGTCGCGCCTAAATAAGATTCGAGGTAACCGGCGGCGCCGAAGTCCACATCCCACTCGCGAAAATCTACGTTGAGGTGGCTAATTTCCCCCGCGTGCCACTTGTGGCCGCGATGAATCTTGTCGTCAATGAGGATGCCCGCGCCGATGCCGGTACCTATCGAGATGAAAACAAAGTTGTGGATGCCGCGCCCGCCGCCGCGCCAATGCTCCCCGATGGCAGCGAGATTCACATCGTTGTCAATCACTACAGGCACGTTAAATGCCTCATAAAGTAGGTCGCGCGCTGGCACGTTCACCCACCCTTCAAGGTTGGCTGCTTCGAGCACTACACCCCGCGCGAGGTCCGTCATGCCGGGGGCGCCGATGACGATCGCCAGCAAAGGTGTGTTGTCGCAGCCGGCTTCCTTCACCATCTTTCTGGCAGCCCCGGCTACGCATTTCAGCAGCGGTCGGGGACGCGTATCGTTCAGCGGCACTCGGCGCGTGTCAATCTTCTCCCCGTTCATGTCGTTCAAAGTGAGGTAGGCGGCGGTCGTGCCAATGTTGCCGCCCAACACGACACCACAGCGCGCGTTAAAGGAGATCAGTTGCGGCCTGCGCCCGCCCGTGGAAGTCCCTTCGCCTTGCTCCTCCAGCAACCCCGCCCTGAGCAGGTTGTTCACCAACGCCGAAACCGTCGGCGGACTCAGACGGGTCTTACGTGTCACATCCGCGCGGGAGGTGGAACCAATTTTCTTAACGATTCTTAAAACGTGCAGTGAGTTATGGGCGCGCATCATCCGCGCGTCCATCCTCTTAATCGCGTTGCCCGTGGTTTCCATTGGGTCAGGCTCGAAAGAAAGAGAACTTTGTTAAACGGCTTTACTAAGTAGATTAACTAATCGTTTAAATATTTGTCAAGATTGCCTTACATCTGACCCAGGGTCTATTCTTTCTCTAAAAGCGGGACACGTTCCTCGGTATTGTCAGGGTAAGCGGCAACAGATGTCATCGGACTGTTCCTGCGACATCCTCCACTGATGGGCACCTCCGTTTCGCTCTCTCATCGTCATGTTTCCCCGCCGAGATTATCAGCCATTGCGTTTGGTTATATTTTCGCTTCGCCCTGAGCTTTCGCGATATCGAAGAAATGTTAGCGATGCGCGGCGGCTGCCTCAGCTCTGAGACCGTCCGAGAATGGTGCCTCAAGTTCGGCCAGACTTACGCCACCGGCCTACGCTACAAGTCTCCACGGCCCGGCGACTGATGGCACCTCGACGAAGTGTTCCTCAAGATCAACTGTCGCCTCCATTACTTCTGGCGTGCAGTGGCTCAGGATGGCGACGGATTGGATATTCTGGTCCAGAGTCGCAGGGATAAGAAGGCAGCCAAAAAGTTCTTCCGCAAGTTATT
>JACCRA010000192.1 GCA_013813825.1 Pyrinomonadaceae bacterium
GCGCACGCCCAACGGGAAACAGCGTTACTGGTGTCACGATTGTCAGCGCAGCCGCCGCGACAACCCGCAACCGGCAGGCTACACGGAAGCTGGACGTGACACCATTCTGCGCGCTTACGAAGAACGCAGCAGCTTGCGCGGGTTGGAGCGCACCTTCGGCGTCTCGCGCAAGACTGTACTTCCCGGTTTTTTGACAGATGAAGAGATGAGGTGAGCGGCGAGGAGAGCTTGCCCTCCTCGCCAGAGTTGTCCACAGTTGTCTGTGACCAAACACACAACTGCCGGAGCCACTCAGGGACAGCTTACCATCAGAACTGATCTCTTTCATCCACGCTTTGCGCCCGCTGATGCGGGCTGAGGTCTTTCACAGCTTCTGCTTTTTGCTGACGGGTCTGCTGGTCGGTGAAGCCAAGCACGGCACGGTGCGCGCCAGTGTCTTCGCTCCGCCCACCTACCAACCGCAGCGTCTGTCGGACCTGTTCTGCCGGCATCAGCTCTCGCACCAAGCGTTCATGGCAGCACTGGCGCGTTTGGCTTTGGCGCGGCTCTACCCGGCGGGCGGGCCAGCGCGCTTGTTCTGGATCGCCGACGCGACCAACACTGAAAAGCCTGACGCGGAGCGGGTCAGTGGCGGCCACTGGTTTCATCGCACTAAGCGCGTGGCTGGGCGGGCGACCACGCTCAAGGGTCATTGCTACTTGTTCGCCGCGCATCTGTACCGACACGGCCAAGAGCAGTTGTGGGCCAGCGTCCTCGTTGGCGCATTACTCTATGTCAAAGGGCGCACCTTGCCGGAACTAACCGGCGACTTGGTTCACCAACTGCGCTTGCCAGAAGGAGTGCGCCACGTCTGGGTGGTAGATCGCGGCTTGCTTTCGCGTCCACTGTTGCGCTCTCTCACGCGGCAAGGGCAGTTCGGCTTGGGGCGTGCCCGCTGCAACCAAGTGGTCTATTTCACGACGCGCCGACAACGCACGGGGCGTGGGCGCAAGCGAACTTACGGCGCGAAGGGTCGCGTGGACAAGTTGCTCGCGCGCTTCCCTGAGCGGTTGCGCCAGCAGCGGATGAAGTTGCGCGTCCAGGGGCGCGAGCGGCAACTCACCGTCGCCGATGGCGAAGTGCTGCTGCGGGGCGTGCCTCAGGGCCGACCGCTGCTGGCGCGCGTCATTGTCGTGACGGTTGAGCGCAGCAAACTCAAGCCGTGGTACTTGGTGACGACTGACTTGGAGTTGGCGGCGGAAGAAGCGGTGCGCGCTTACGCCGGACGCCAACAGATCGAGGTCAACTTCGATGAAGTCAAAGAACTG
This sequence comes from Pyrinomonadaceae bacterium, assembly GCA_013813825.1. Classification (GTDB taxonomy): domain Bacteria; phylum Acidobacteriota; class Blastocatellia; order Pyrinomonadales; family Pyrinomonadaceae; genus JACCRA01. The sequence goes on from JACCRA010000192.1 coordinate 1,308, forward strand.
GGCTTAGGCCACTACCTGGGGCGCAGCGGGCAAGGCGTCCGACGGTGGCCGTTGTTCTTGTGCGCGGCTCAGATGGTGTTGAAGTTTATGGCGACAGGCATCATTGAGATGGCGCTGCCCAAGCTGCATTGGGCGTGGTACCAGCAGGAGAACACTGTGGGGCAGAGGCGCCGCCGCTTGAGTGAGTCTTGTCGCCCGCGAATTTCTCGCCTGTTGGAGGCCATCCCCAACCTGCGAGAAATTAAAAAGGCGGCGTAAATGTCAAAGAACTATCGGCTCTAAAGCCGGGAACTACAGTTGTAAAAGAACCATCGCGAAAATTGAGGACCAATCTTCCGCATGAAAACTCCCCGCGAATTGCACCTCCGCCTGCTCCATCGTGTAGCCGCCCTCAATCACTTCCGCGATGATGCGCGCCTGCTCGGCGATCTCCTCCGGCGTCAACCTGCGATTCGGATCGGGCGGGGCTGGCGCCGTTGCGCTGGTTGCACTCGCCGATGCGTACTGCTTCCCTTCTCTGTGACGCGTATTTGACTTGTGAGCGAGTTTTCGTCGCAGATGCTCAGTCAGGAATGCCGGCACGCTGGAAACGCCGCCAGAGCGTGCTGCGGCCTCATCCAGTTCGGCGACGAGCAAGCGCGCGAGGTCGGCCCACTGATCGCGCTCCCCTGCTTTCGGCGCGCGCCCGGTCAGTTGTCGTGCCCCCTCCGAAAGGATGGCATTGTGGTCTGATAATGCTGTGGCTTCATCATCATTAGTATTAGTCTTAAAAGAAGTCTTAGATCCTGAGGAAGTATTTGAAAAGACAGCTACTTCACTCTGTCCACCAGTGTCCCTTTTCTGGTCTGTCCCTCTGTCCCTTTTCTGGTCTGAGTGGTCTGTCCCTCTGAGGGGGGTCTGTCCCCCTCTGTCCACCAGAGCCTCTTCGGGTAGTCGAACCTCGTATAAATAACCTTCGACGTTACCAAGTTCCCATTGCCGGACGACAAGGCCGCACGTCTCCAAGTAGCGGAGATGCCCGTCAATCGTCTTGCGGTTTCGCACCCCTGACCAGTCGGCAATGTCTTTCTTCGTCGCTTGGATAGTTCGCACCGGCTTGACCGCCCCGCGCGTTCTGAGATAGAGCGCATCGTAAAGTTTCTTGCTCGAGCCGGGGAAAAGGCCGGCAGGGAGGGCATCGCGCTCAAGACTGTTGGCTCGCTTGTTATAGTCGCGCTCGGGCGAAACGGGTCTGATGGACAGAGGGACAGAGGGGGTCTGTCCATCAGAGGGGGGTAGAGGTGTTTGAGCCGCATCCGTTTCGGCGTCGTCATACTCGGCTAGGTGGCTTGCCAGCGCGGGTTTTCGCTTCGGCGGATCAAGTGCCTTACTTAGCGTTTCTGACAATAGCTTGCGCTCCGACTTCTTCATCACCTAAGACCTCTCTGATTTCTTTGACGAGTTTGCGGAAAGCGAAAGTAGCGGGGGATTCGGCGTGCGCTTCGCCGACGGCCTTTAATGTCGCCGTCGCCTCTTCGACCGCCACGAGTTTAGGGACGGTAGTTTGAAAAACATAGTCTTCGCCGAAGCGCGCCAACACGCGCTCGCGCACCTCGCGGTCTAGTTTCTGCCGCGACGTGTATTTGGTGGAGAGCGCGAGTATTTGCATCTGCGGCGAGTAACGCTTGCTGATTCTGGTCACCTTGCGAAGCAGTTGCTTGATTCCCAACAAAGCAAAGAGTCCGGTATCAATCGGGACGATGGTAAGATCGCTCATCGCCAGCGCATTCAGGGTCGGCGTGCCCAAACTCGGCGGGGTATCGATAACGCAGTAATCGTAGCCGGCCTGCGCGGGTTCGAGCTTTTCCTTGAGCAGCAATTCGCGCGAATCAGCAGCAGTAATGACGGCTTCGGCTTCGTCGTCCAGACAGCAAGGAATGATATCGACGCGCGGGCGCACTTGAGAGACGTATTCGGAGAAGTCGCCTTGCGGGTCGAGCATCAACCGCATGGAGGTGCGGCGCGACTCTTCCAACTCTTCCAGATCGACACCGAAGACGGCCGACAAATTGCCCTGCGGATCAAGATCGACGGCCAGCACACGCGAGCCTTGCGCCGCCAGCGCGACCGCGATGTTGAGGGCGGTCGTCGTCTTCGCGCAGCCGCCTTTATGGTTTGCGAGCACGATGGTCTTCACGGTCGAGCCTCCATGATTATGTATCGAGCAGGGAACTTGCACCCGCCCTGCCCGCGCCGCCGCGTCCTCAGGCGCTCTTTCTTTCCTTCACCTTCAGTTCGGGATGGCGCGCGAGAAAGCCTCCGCGCTTCATCTTGTAGCGCCCCGGCTTGAGCATGTCATCGTCCGTCCAGCCGCGCCGCAAGCCCTCCTCGTAATCCTCCGTCGTGACCTCCAGTTCGACTTCCGCAGGCTGTCCAACGGCCTCCTTGTCATTCGCTTTCTTCATATAACTTCCTCTCCGTCGGCGTCGGTTTGCGCGCCGAGATGATGCGAATTACGTCCGCCCGCCGTTCGGCGAAGACGACGAACAGCAGCCGATTGATTTAATAACCGAAGATGACAAAGCGGTCCTCGCCGCCGGAGTGTTCATCATCGAGGCCTTCAATCGCGTTCGGGTCGTAGAAGACTTCCGTCGCCTCGCCGAAACTGGCGCCGTGCTTCTCCACATTGCCGAGAGCCTTTTCATCGTCCCACTCAAATCTCACTAGCTGCCTTTCTTCACCAAAGCGGCGGGCTTGTCCGTCTCGTCGTGTGCGGCTCCAATCCGTTCTCTCGCGACGCGGTAGCGACGGTTCATGTCATCCAGTGTCGCTATCAGTTCAGGATCGAGGGCAGGTCGCTGCCCTTGATCGGTCTGGGGGACACCCCGCAAACCGGTGCCGGCGCTCGGCTGTTCGGTGCTGTCTAGCTCATCCCTAGGCTCATCGCTCACTGCTTCCCGCCTTTCTTCGCTGCCTTCTTTACCCCCTTATCCGCCTGCTCACCTAACATCAACCCGCTGGTGTAAGCGTTGAAGGCGGTGTATGACGCCAGCCCCTGTCCGCCGCCCAACTCGGATGCCTTTATCTCTTGGGAGACGGTCTCCCCGTGGCATTGATACTCGACGATGACACTACCCGCGCGATGTGGTTGGACGGTCAACGTGTCGACGCGCTTGTCACAGCGCAAGCACCACGGGAACTTGGATTTCGGCAGCCTAGTCGTGGGCGATTGAGTCACTTCTTGCCGCCTTCCTTACGCAGCGTCGGGGCCGTTGGTGTCTGGCACCACCCTGCGCTTCGGATTCATGTCGCGCAGCATCTCTTTCATCTCGCGCGAGGTGTCGAGTGCGAGGTCGGTAGTTGAACACTCCGACGCTGGCCGCACGAGTCGCAGTGAGGGCTGGGTGTCTTTCGGGAAGGCGCGCTGGCCGGCCACCCGTCGCTTGTTGGTGTTCATTTCCTGCCTTCCTGTGCCGCCCCTCTTACGGCTCGCTGAGACTCGAATGAGTCGCCACCACCTGCCAGCGCCCCTCCGTGCAAACATACATGTTGCTGAACCGAAAGTGGCCGCTGAAGTCTTGTTCTTTGTATCGCGCTCTCACACTGTCTTGCCCCAACGCCAGCGCCGAATTGAGGTATACCTTGACGTCATCAAAGCGCCGGTCGATGGACTCAAACGTCAACTCACCCGACCCGATCAGCTTGAGCAACTCTCGCTTGCCGAAAGAGCCGACCGAGCGCACGAAGGTGAAATTGTCGGGCAGGAGGCGCTCCAGCGTGGCGAGGTCGCGGGCGGCGTAGGCGTCCACCCGCTGCTGCTCCAGCCGCATGATTTCTTGGGCGATGTCGTCGTCGGGAACAACCCCGCGCGCGGTCGCTTGTTGTGTGATCATTTCTTCCCGCCTTTCTTCTTACCCGTAGACGTGCCGTTGCCGGCCTTTACTGCCCCTGTGGCAGCTTTTTCAGGCGTGGTTGGGCCTGGTGGCCGTCCACCGGGATCGGGCGTGTACTCCGCTAGTGCCTTGCGGGTAATAAAGCGCCGTCCGGCAATCTCTACCGTTTCAAGTTTCCCTTGCCGCACAAGATAGTTAATGGCTTGCCGGGATGTGCCGCGTTCGTCTGCCGCTTGGGCGACTGTCAACAGGTCGTCTGGGTTAATACTCTTTGCCATAGGACAAATAATAATCCCGTATTTACCATTTGGCAAGGACTTTCTAGGGGCGCGATTTTCTTTTAACTGTTTTCGCAACACCTATTGCCCATTGGAAAAGAGTTGCAGTGACATCTCTTTGTCAGACGGAAAGTAGAAAAAGGATAAAAGACGATGACACAGAGAATCCAGAACGCGATTGCCAAAGCGAAATTGGCCAAGTGCCACGTCCGCCGTTTGACGGGCCGCACTTACGAAGTTTTCAACCCCCAAAGGCCGGCGCTACACGGTGCGCTGCGAGCAGCACGAAGGCGAGCGTTTTGTGATTTGCAATTGCAATGCGGGCGCGGCCTCGCAGCCCTACTACCACATCATCGGCGCGGCGCTCCTAGACACCGCGCTCGTCGGGGCGCAACGGCGCAGCCACTAAAGGGAAAAGGCTTACTTGAGTGCCCGCTCAAGTAAGCCCCTGCTTCTCAAAACCCCTCCCAACCAAGAAAGGAGATTGAAGCCATGAGTCTAAGCAAAAGAGAGTTTGCAGTGCAACGTGACAGGGAAGCGCCAGCGACGAGGGTCGAGCGGGCGCACCACAGCCTGCGTCACGTCTTACGCGACGTGTAAACGAGTGAGGGCCGCCTGCTCGACTACGAGACGGCCGACGGGATGCAGCGGGCCTTGCACGCCACGCTGCGCGAATTAGAGCAGTTGACGCTCACGCCCGCCGTGACGGAAAGGCAGGTGAAGTAATGGCAACGAAGAAAGACACGCGGCAACAGCAGCAGGGCGGAAAGGGGCGCTATGGCCGCGCCTCGGATGCAAGTCAGGCTTCGATGCGACCGCACAATCACCAAGGATTTTGAGACGAGAGCGACGTGGTTTGTGAGGAGCCACGCCGCCTTGATTTTTGCGAAGTGGGCAGGAGAAGTGGAGTGGCGTTAGTGTAAGGTAAAAGCCGGATGTGGTCGAAACAGACTGCCGCCGGCGGTCTGATCAGCGTTAGACCAGCGGAGGATGCAATGGCGGAACTGAAGACAAAGCCGTCAAAAGACAGCGTGAGCGGCTTTCTTGGAAAGGTTGCCGATGAGACGCGACGGAATGACTGCCAAGTCATCCTCAAACTCATGGTGGAAGTGACTAAGGCTGAGCCTGAGATGTGGGGCAACAGTATTGTCGGCTTCGGTCGCTATCGGTACAAGTATGAGAGTGGGCGCGAAGGTGAGGGGATGATCACCGGCTTCTCCCCTCGGAAGAGCGACCTGACGCTTTACATCATGCCGGGCTTTGAGCCTTTCCCCGATCTCATGGGGCGTCTTGGTAAATATAAGACGGGGAAGTCCTGCCCGTACATAAAGAAGCTGGATGGTGTGGACTTAAATGTGTTGAGGGAACTAGTGGATAAATCAATTACAATGATGGCTGATAAACGTGTTGACAAACGAGTCGATTAGCCTCTCCGCAAAGGCCCGATTACCGCGCCGTACGTGCGCTGTGACGAGACTTTGGCAGCCGGCACGACTCTCCCTCCTACCCCTCCAATTTCACACGGGGCAAATCGGACATCTGATCACGAGTCTTTGCGGTGGCTCTCCCGCACTTTTGATACTGCTGGCGAATTCGTTTGAGCGACACTTTACCCGGTAATATGCTCCTTAAGGAGTCGAACTTTTGTTCTTACCTTGAGGAGTCTGCTGATGTCACTGCGCCCGCAAACTATGGCCCCTGTTCCGAATGAAACTACCCGGGTTGCTCGCGCTGCCTTTCCGCAGGGCAATATCTACATTCGGCTACGCGATGAACTTGGCGTGCTTTTTGCTGACGAAGATTTCGCTGCCTTGTTTCCAACTCGCGGACAACCAGCCGTCGCGCCGTGGCGCTTGGCGATGGTCACGATTATGCAGTATGTCGAAGATTTATCGGATCGTAGTGCTGCCGATGCTGTGCGCGGTCGGATTGACTGGAAGTACGCCTTGTCGCTGGAGTTGACTGACCCCGGCTTCGACAGTTCCGTGCTGTGCGAGTTCCGCGCCCGTCTCGTTAGTGGTAACGCTGAACAACTCCTGCTCGATAAGTTGCTGGATGTGTGCCGTGAGCGCAAGTGGTTAAAAGCTCGTGGGCGACAACGAACTGACTCGACGCACGTCCTTACGGCGGTGCGGGCACTCAACCGTTTGCAGTGCGTCGGCGAGACTCTGCGCTATGCTCTCAACAGTTTAGCTGCTGCTGCACCAGAGTGGTTGCGCGAGCATAGCAAGCCAGAATGGGTGGAGCGTTATGCCGAGCGCGCCGTGGACTACCCAGTAGAACCCGGTAAGGAGAAGCGTCGTGCGCTCGCTGAACAGATCGGTGTTGATGGCGACGCTTTGCTGTCGGCTATCTACGCCGCTCCCGCTCCCGCTTGGTTACGCGAAGTGCCCGCCGTCGAGATGTTGCGGCGCGTATGGGTGCAGCAGTTCTGCATCAATGCCGAGTCGCTTCGCTGGCGCACAGATAAAGAAGGCATTCCTGCGTCGCGAGCAGTAATCAGTTCGCCTTATGATGCGGACGCGCGCTTCGCTCGTAAAGGCACGACGCAATGGATCGGCTATAAAGCACATCTGACAGAAACTTGCGACGATGACTTCCCGCACCTGATCACAAACGTCGAGACCACGGCGGCTCCCATCGCCGATGGTGAGGCAACACCAGTGATTCATCAGGCGCTCAAGAAGAAAAATCTCTTGCCAGAAAAACATATCGTTGATACGGGCTACCTCGATGCGGAACTGCTCGTCACCTCACAGCGTGACTATGAGATCAATCTGCTTGGTCCCACTCGACCCAACTATCGCTGGCAGGCGCAGGAAGCGACTGGCTTCGAGGCGAAACACTTTCAGATTGATTGGGAGCGGCAGCAGGCGACCTGTCCACTCGGGCGAACGAGTGTCAGGTGGAAGCCATCCGTTGATCGCTCCAACAACGAGGTTGTTCATATCATGTTCTCGCAGACTGATTGCCAAGCCTGCTCTAGTCGCCATCAATGTACGCGTGGCGTAGCGCGGATGATCACCGTTCGTCAACAAGCGCACTACGAAGCGTTACAAGCAGCACGCGAGCGTGAAGCGACGGATGAGTACAAAGCTGAGTAGCGGAAGCGTGCTGGAATCGAAGGAACCGTTTTGCAGGCGGTGCGCGCTTTCGGCTTACGCCGCGCTCGCTACATTGGATACGCCAAGACGCACTTACAACATGTTATTACAGCAGTGGCAACCAACTTCATGCGCATCTCAAACTGGCTGACGGACGTACCGCTGGCTCAAACACGAAGGTCGGCATTCACGCGATTGATGACGCAGCCAGCATCGGGGTAACTGAATTCGCCAGCAGTATCACTTTTGGTGATGCAAAACTGAGCCTTCCACAAATTACATCTGAGAGTTGAAAGAGATGTTTGGGTGCGAAGAGACGAAGAAGATGATTAACAAGGCAAGCTCTCCCTTTCTTACCTTACCGATCATCTTCTTCGGTCTGTTGATCTAACACGACGAATAATGCGCCGCTCCCAGAATCCCCAGCAACACAGCACTACCGATGGTGACGATGTTAGGCACGTTGGCGCACAGCGTCGTCGTGGGGTCCAAGCGCTGGCTCGTCGCGGAGGCCCCGAAGTTCAAGCGAGCATCGGTGTCAGTTGTTTTGGGCGAAAC
>JACCRA010000197.1 GCA_013813825.1 Pyrinomonadaceae bacterium
CCGCTCGGCAAAGCCTACGGGCATGGAGGCTTTTTCCCCGGCTACCTGACTTGGGTGCGCTGGTACCCGCAACAACAGATCGCGGTCGCTCTCCAAATTAACACGAGCGATGACGCACTAATCGCGAGACCGATCCGCGAAGTGTTAAATGAGTTAGCCACGGCCTTGTCTCGGTAATCGCGCGTAAGTGTTCAATGAGCCAACGGTTGCAGTGACGCCGTGTGAAAGGGGCATGAATTATGTGTACCGGCGACGAGTGCGGAGCGGGTTACCTCAACCGCAGATCTTTCCTCGCGGGCGCGGCGGCAGTCATCGGCGGATTCGGCGCTTTAGGAGAGCAGGGGATCGCGTCAGAGCAGGGGAAAACGCCCGAGACGAGGGTGCTGGACGATCCAAAGATTCAACACGGCAAGGTCGTCTTTCAGCACGGCGGCAAGGAAGGCATCGACGGTTATTTAGCCAGACCGAAAGCGGAAGGGCGTTATCCGGCGGTACTCGTTATCGCTGGGAATCGTATCACCGAAGAATATATTCCAAACACGTGCGCGGCTCTCGCGCTCGCCGGTTTCGTCGGTCTCGCTCCCAACATTTTCCACACCGTGCCTGAGAGCGCCGGAAACCTCGAAGAGATTCGCAAGGCATTCGCCGCGCACACCGAAGCCGACACGCTCTCGGACATCCAAGCGGGCGCCGATTATCTCCGGTCGTTGCCGTTCGTTAAGACGGACGGCATGGGTATCCTCGGCTTCTGCTTTGGCGGTCGGATGGCCATGCTCCACGGCGCGCGGGCACGCGAGATCAAAGCGGTCGTGCCGTTTCATCCCGGCCCGGTCACGGCGGCGGAAATCGCTCAACTCAAAGTTCCCGTCCAAGTGCATAGCGGCACGGCTGATCGGAATGTATCGGTCAGCTCTATTCGTGAATTGGAGAAAACGCTGCGCGCCCAATCCACGCCAATCGAAGTGTTTCTCTATGAAGGAGCGGATCACGGCTTTCTCGCCTACACGCGCCCGTACTATCAGCCTGATGCCGCGAAACTCTCGTGGTCGCGCACGACGGACTTTTTGCGCCGGCACGTCAAGTGAGCGCAGAGTTATCCGTCAAGCTTGTATTAAACCTAAAGTGATCGACTTCACAGAGTTTATTCCGCACCCATGTCCCCATTCTTTTCTCTACCGCTTAACGGTAAAAGGTTTCTTTTGCAGCACCGGCGCGGTTGATTGCCGCTCATTGTCTTTCGCCGTATTAACAATAACGCCGGATGCGGTAGCTGAAGGCTTGTAAATGTAGCTGTCACGCGCCCGCACGGCGAGATTGGGACGTGCGACACGCACTCTTATGTGGCGTCGCCCGCCCGCTGTGTTTCCCGTATTCGGGTAGTAGCCGAGGCTGTACTGGCGGCGCAACTCTTCAGCGATACGACCGAAGGCACTTCGCAGTTGACTCAAGTCTTTGCTCGCTTCGTAAACCCGTCCGCCAGTCAACTTCGCGAGGTCGTGCAGATAACGCTCGCCGCGATCATAGTCGGCGCGGCTCGAACCCGCGCCGCCACCGCTACTACCGCCTCCACCCTGTGTTGGTATGGGCAGAGGCAATGGTATCTTTCGGAGAATTGACGGCAGGCGCGATCTTGATGGCGGGATAGGCGAGCCGCCGGTGTCGCTTTGCGGGTCGTAAGTGTCGTACAGAATCGGATACATCAGCGCGTCGAGTTCTTCGGCGGCGCGCACGGTGCTCTCGTAGGTCGCGTCGTTGCTGGTGGCGTCCACTCCGTCGGTGAAGAGGACAACCGCCTTGCGCCCCTGAATGCGATTGAGGTGCTTCCGCATCACCTTATCTACCGCGTCATACAGATGCGTGCTGAGTCCCCTGCCAGTGCCCTGAATCGCTTTGCGGATTTTCTGCCGGTCGCCCGTCGGTTCGCACCTGATCGTCATGCCGCGACCGAAGGCCACGACCATCACCTGATCGTCAGGGCGCAGTTGCTCGACGAAAGCGACGGCGGCATCTTTGATCTGACCGAGCTTCGACCAAGTTGAAGCACTGGTGTCGAGCATGAGGACGACGGTGAAAGGCTTTTCGACAGCGGCGAAATAAACGACTTCTTGCTGGACTCCGTTTTCAAAAATGCGGAAATCTTCTTTATTGATGTCGGCGACGTACCTACCGTCGCGATCCGTGACGCTGACGGGCACGGTGACCAGCGTCGTGTTGACCCGCACCACTTGATCTTCACCAACCTCCTCTTGCGCCCCTTTAGTTGACGACGCGGATGCCTCACCACTTGCCGTCTCGCCGGATGGTATCGTTTGCGTGGAAGCTGATGGCGAGGATGAAGGGCTAGACGTGGTTTGCCCAACGCGGCGGGCGCGCGTTTGCGAAGTTAAATCTTGCGCTGAACTAATCAACACTAAAACGAGCAACATAATGACGGCGAGATTTTTCATGGCCTGTGTTTCCTTTTATCTTCATCACCGCACATTAACATCATCATAAAGATGCCCTGAGTAAAAGGCATCACAGGTCGGCTTGATGTTGCCCGCTCCCACGCTCGTAACGGTGTCGTTGGGAGAGCCACCAAACAAAAGGTGAAAGGGGCGACCAGAAGAACCAGAATGGGATTTGGTCGAAAAATGCTTCACTCCATGTAACGGGTTCACCTTTGCGCGCTTGTCAGAAGTAATCTTGAGCTGAGCATACAACTCCGAGCAACACGCATATCACGGTAGGAAAGAGCCACTTCAATAAGGAGCGCCGCCGTATCCCTTTCCCTCTCCATACTGATGCTAACTTCTCTTTGAGCTACTAATAATAATCGTCAGATGTTTGGCTCACACGCAGTCGGCTATCGGACATACTACAGATTCATTTTATCCATTTTAGGCTTTTCATAAATACCGTCTTCGCCCGGATAGCGCAGCGCTTTGTCGAATCTGCCAGTCTGTTTTGCTAACGCCCAGATGAGGCTTTCGCCTGCCGGCAGCGTCTCCGGCTCTGAGGCGAAGATGGGATCGGCGAACGCTATATCTGCATCAATCAACTGCCAGCCTCTCGCTTTGAACATTCGCAGCGCATCGCCGAGAAACAACCCGTTGAGCAAGTTATGATGAAGCAACAGCGTATGTTTGACTCTGCGCCTCGTGACCCGCTGCGCGAGATGGTCGTAGTAAACCGAGCGTTCCCAGAGATGGGCGAGATAAAAATTTCGGTAAGGCGCGAGATCGATGTTCGGATGCTGTTTGAGTTTTTGGCGCAAGCGCCCGTCAACGTACCAGTCCGAAGCGTCAATCGTGACGTGACCGTTGTGGTACTCATGCTCATGAAGAAACGCGCGCATCCCGTCGCGCTTACCGGCGGTGTCGCCTTCTTTCAGGTATGGAAAGCGAAATAGTTTTTTGAAACGCGGAAAGTCTTTCACGATCTTCTCGCCGCGCAACAAGTCAGCGGAAAACTCCGCGAAACTCGTGTCCGGATAATAGAGATGCGAGAACGAATGGTTGCCAATAATGTGGTCGCTATCATTCCACTCCTTCAGATATGCTCTTTTCTGTTCGCTATCAACGTACCTACCTGTGACAAAGAGTGCCGCTTTCAAGTTCTCTGCCTTGAGCGCGTCGAGAATCTTCCGGTTGCGATCACCGGCGGTCATGGTCGGAGTGTCAAACAAGTTAAAGTCATCCAGTGTAATTGCTAGCTGCGGCAAACTACTCATTGAGCCTTGCTGCGCCTTCGCCGACGGCAGAGTGAAAGCAACGGCACTCGCTCCCAATGTTCCGAGAAACTCTCTGCGTTTCATTGGTGTCACTCCTTATAAACTTTGAATGTTGGTCGTTGTTATGACTAAGAAGAAACCAACAAAGTTGAGTCGGTATGTAACGCGAAAATATCAACGGAATGATATTTCT
>JACCRA010000206.1 GCA_013813825.1 Pyrinomonadaceae bacterium
AGTTTTCACCTCCGCCAGCATCGGTATCACCCTCAGCTCGCTCGGCTACGAACACCCCGACGATCTGCTGCGCGACGCCGACACGGCGATGTACCACGCTAAGCTGGACGGCAAGTCACGACACCAACTCTTCGACAAGGCGATGCACGCCCACGCCGTCAATTTGCTCAAGTTGGAGACCGATCTGCGGCGGGCCATCGAGCGCGAAGAGTTTCGCGTCTTCTATCAGCCGATTGTGGCGCTCGACACCGGCCACATCTCCGGCTTCGAGGCGTTGGTCCGGTGGCAGCACCCGGAGCGCGGCCTGATCAACCCGTCGGAGTTTATTCCGCTGGTGGAAGAGACAGGAATGATCGTACCGATTGGAATGTGGGTGTTGCGCGAGGCGTGCCGGCAGGTCTGTCAGTGGCAGTGGCAATCGCCGCTCAACCGCTCGCTAACATTGAGCGTTAATTTGTCCGGCAAGCAATTCGCCCAGTTTGATCTGGTCGAACAGATCGAGCAGATTCTGCGCGAGACGCACTTGCAGCCCCAACACCTGCGGCTGGAAATTACGGAGAGCGTGGTGATGAAAGACGCCGAAGCGGCTACCGCGATGCTCAATGAGTTGCGGGCGGTGGGCGTCCACTTGAGTATTGACGATTTCGGCACGGGCTACTCGTCTCTGAGCTACCTGCACCGCTTCCCGGTGGACACGTTGAAGATTGATCGCTCGTTCATCGGCCGCATGACCGAGTGCGAAGAGCACGCGGAGATCGTTCGCACGATCATGACGCTGGCCGCCAACCTCGGGATGCAAGTCGTCGCCGAAGGCGTCGAAACTCTAGAACAGATGTCCCGGCTGCAAGCTATGAATTGCGACTATGGGCAGGGCTACCTGTTCGCTAAACCTGTCGCCGGGGAATTTGCCGGAGTTTTGCTGGCGCGGAAATCACAATGGCACACCGCAGCGGCACTACCCAACTTGAACCCGGCTCTCGTGGAGAGAAGCCGTTTACATTTACACTCGGCGTGAGAGCAGCGGCACTACCACCGCCATCGTTACCGCGCAGCTCATCGACTGCTCTTTCCGTGCCAGTTTGCGGTAACGACTTTAATTGAGCACCCGCACGTCGCGCTCGCCGACTATCTTCCAGCCGTCGGGCGTTAACCGCCAGCGCAGTTCCTGCAACACCGCGCCGCTACGGCGCCGGCCGTCGCCGTTTTCAATCACATAATCTTTACGAAAGCGCATGGTCGCCGTCTTGCCGTCCCGGGCCAACGCGATCTCCGGCGCGCCGGCGCGTACGTCAATGGCACCGGCGCGGTTGAAGAGTTGCTCCTTCTCCGCGCGCACCGCCTTGCGCGAGACGTTACGCGCGCGGTAGAAGGCATTCACCTCTGGCCCGTAAAAGTTCATGTGCCGTTCCACATCGCGCGCGTTAGTGGTCGCGAGCCAAGAACCCAGCGCGACATGGAGGGACTGCCGCGCCGCCTGCCCGTCGCTCTCATTCTGACGACTTTCCGCACTGTTCGCGGACTCCGCCCCGCCGACTTGATCAACAGCACGCGCCGGAGCGGAGCCAACTGTTTCAGTTCCGGTGTCCGGTGTTTCCGCCGTGCTCTTCGCGGCCTGTATCGCAGCGGGCGGGACGTTTGAAACTTCCGCCGTCCTGACAGTCGAACGACGTTGATAAGACGTGATGGCGAAAAGCGCGAGCAGGCCGCCGGCTATCCCCGCAGCCAGCAGCAGCAAAAAGGCCGGTGCCTTCCGCGCCAGCTTCGCGGTCTGATTTTGTAACGGTACGGCCGGGCGCGCGTTGTGTACGGATTCTTCGCCAAAGGTCGGTGGCGTCATATAGCCCGGCGCGGGCTGATAGTCCGCGTCCGCTGAATGATTTACCTGAGCGTCCTGCTCATGCTGTGCCATCCGCTGCTGCTCCCAAACCAAACAATCGTTTGTGCTCTTATCGCATTAAGCAATCACCGAGCCAGCAGGCAAATGATAAATGCGACATGATAAATGATGAATGACAGGCAGATGCTTTCATTCAGCACTCCGCATTCATCATTCATCATTTTCTTACCGCACTGGCTTCGGAAAACTGACCGGGCTGCGGTGGCCGTCGCGATCCACGGCGCGGACGCCGAAGAAGTAGTTGTCCTTCGACATGCCCTTGACCGTGTAGCTCGTCACGTTGCCGACGAACAGCGCATTGGTCCAGACGGGTGCGGCCGTCTCGCGCCAGACGATTTCATAGCCGGCGAGATCAGGTTCGGTGTTGGCGGCCCACTGCAAATCGGTGTCGTTGGTCAATCGTTTGGTGACGAGGCCGACCGACTTCGGACGAGCCGGGGCGCGGGCCAGCGCCGCGAGCGCGACGGCGTTGATGCGCGCGACTTGCGCGACGTAGGCGAAATCCACGAAGTCGGGCAAGTCGCCGTAGATGATGCCGTTCTCGGTGCGGACATTCTGGTGCTGGTGCGTGTAATCCTCGTTCGGCTCGGTGAAGCGCACGGCCGCGAAGCCGCGCTCGAAGAACGGCTTGTGATCGCCGCCGCGCAGATAGCGATCCTGCCGGTAGATAAGCTGCACATTCATCGACGGCACGTACTGCTCGCCGACCTCTTCGATGAAGCGCGCGAGTTGCCGCGAGCGGGAATCGTTTTCGCCGCCGGTGCCGCGCCGCACGGCGGCCTCTTCCGGCGTCTCGTCCGACGCCACGCCTTCTGAAAAGACGCGCACCGTGAGCCGCTCCCGCACGCCGTTGCCGCCGAGTGTATTGCCGACGATGTCGTTAGTGAACATGCCTTCGATGTCGAGGTTTCGCTGCTTCGCCTGTTCAGCAAAATAGGTGGCCCCGACCAGTCCCTGCTCTTCGCCCGCGACGGCCATGAAAACGATGGTCGCGTCGAATTGATAAGAAGCCAACACGCGCGCCATCTCCAACACGGCGGCCACGCCCGAAGCATCATCGTTCGCGCCCGGCGCGTCGCACTCCGCGTCGGTCGGGCTTGAACACATCGAATCGTAGTGGCCGCTGACAACGTAAGTCCGCCCGGTTGATGCGGCCTGCGTTCCCTTGAGCGTCGCGACCACGTTCGTGATCCGCGTCGGGCGCGTGATGCGCGGGAAGCGTTTGGCGTCGGACTCCTCGTAGCTCTGCAACTCAACCGTCATCCGCCCGCCGGAGCGCGCGGCGCTACGCTCAAACTCCGCTTTCAACCAGTCGCGCGCCGCGCCGATGCCACGCTTGGGATCGTCCTGCGCCGAGAGCGTGTTGCGCGTGCCAAACGAGACGAGTTTGCGGATCGCCCGCTCAATGTTGCGCGCGTCGATCTCCGCGAGCATCCGAACGATCTCAGGATCACGCCGCGGCGCGACACTTCGACTCCCGCCGGGGGGCGCGACCGTCCCGCGCCGCTGCGACCGTCTTGGCTGCGCCTGAGCGACAGGCACAACTATCAACGCGAGCAATAGCCATCTCGTCAACCGGCGCGCCTTTGAACGAAAGAAGCGAGAATCACTAATCATCAGGCAGGCTCCTTATCACTTTGTTATCACGCGAGAATAGACAAGACGAGCACCAAAAGTAAAAAGGCGAAGGGCGAAAGTGAAGGCAGGTTGGTTGTCTTCACTTTCGCCCTTCGCCTTGCGCCTTGCGCCTTCAGCGAATCCGATAGGCCCGGCCTTGCCAGACGACGATCACTTCGCCGCTGAAGGCGTTGGCGATGCTGCGGAGTTCGGGCGTGTCGGCGACGAGCGCGCGAAACTGCTCGGAGCCGCGCCGGACGTTGACCGTCGCCTGCGCGGGCTGATAAGCCGTATCAACCCACGCGCCGCCACCCTGCCGGCGGAAACGTCGGCCGGCAATCGTCCGCGTCTCTTCCGCCTCAGCCTCACGCTCTTTCCGCTTCGCTTCGGACATGCTGCGCTTGGCGGGCGCGCTTTCTTTCTCGTCGCGCGCGATTTCTTTCGGCGACCGCGCGGGGGGGGGGCGGGGAGCGTCGCCGCCCGCTCCGCTCGTAGGTCGATGGCGCGGCGGCGCTCTCTTCATTCTTCGCCCGGTCGTCGCTCTGGTCGCGCGTCACACCGCGACTCTGCCCAGCGCTCTGCGTGTCGTTCAGTGAATTATCTTTGCCGCCGCCACGCTGCGTGTTGTCGTAACCACGGTTGAGAGATTCATCGCCGCGCGAAAGCTCTTGGGTGTTTGCGGACCTCGCGGCCTCCAGTTCGCGCGTAACGGCGACCTCTTCGGGCTGCGCGCGTGGGGTCGAGGCAGCAGGTGGTGGTGGCGGGGCGGCGGCAGGCGGTGCAGCCACGCCTTCAGCAACACTACCGTCAACAGCCGTCGGTCGGGGACCAACAGTCGCAATTTTGTTCGCCGCGTCCGGCCGATCCGCTTCACCGTTTCGCGCGGCCTCTCCGGCAGCAGTAGCAGCGGCGGGAGAGGTCTCTTTCCGATCCGTCACGAGCGGCGCGCCGGACTTATTAGTGTCTATCGCGGCGGGCGGCGCGACGGCTTCACTCTCCGGCGCGTGATGGGCTTCCTTCTCCAACACGGCCGCGCTCCGCGCCGGGACACTGCTGCGGACGGCGACTTCGCCGGCTGATCTCCGCTGCTTTAGGATCGCTAGCCACACCGCGCCGCTGACGAGTACGAGCGCTACGAGCGGCACAGCGTAACGCCACGCGCCCGGCGCAAACAGCGCGGCTAGACGCCCGTGCCATGATTGAGCCGGTGCAGCGGCAGTCATAGCGGGGAGCGCCAGCCGCTCGCGTCTTTCCAACTCGCCGGCCACGTCAGCGGCAAGCGTGATGGCAATCGCTATCCGCCGGCACTCGTCGCACGCCGCGAGGTGCGCGGCGTAGCGGGCACGTGTTGGTCCCGGCAGCGCGTTCTCGGCGTAAGCGCTCAACTCGTCCGTGTCGAGATGCTTCAAGCCGGAGGAGGCTTCCGCCATCGCCGCCGTTGCTCCGTTTTCTTCTGACTGAGGGGACCAATCGACGCGGCCGGGCAGAGCCGTCCCGCGCCGCGCGTGCCGGCGCAGCAGGGCATCAATATCTTTGTCGAGGTCAAGTTTCATTTCAAACGAACGAGACGAACACTTCGCGCTCTCCGCGACTGCGTGTAGAACGCACTGCGCCGCTGCAACTTGCGGCGCGCCAACTCAGCGCGACAATGTCATTCCAACAACTCCTCGCGCCTCTGCTGGCCGGCGCTTTCCGCGACAAGAAGCGAGCTTAAATCATGATCGAGGTGCGTCGCCGCTTCGGCCAGCGAACGCTCGGCCTCTGTCGGAGACCAACCGTGATCGCTCACGAGCCGCGCGGCGACGCGCTGTCGCAACTCGCCGTGCAGGCGTGTCAAGCGGCGGCTCGCTGTCGCTTCGTGGACGCCCAACACCGCGCCGGCCTCGCGCAGCCGTAGGCCGTCGAAGTAATAGAGCTTGATTAACAATTTGTCTTCTGCTGTCAACTCGCCGATCACTTGCGCCAGCGCCTCGTGCAGCGCGGCGGCGGATTCGCGACGTTGCAGTGCGCGTTCCGGATCGGGCGCGGCGGCAATGGAGAAACTGCCGTGCTCATGTGATTCCTGATTAGCTTGCGCCAGCCGGTCGAAGTCGGCGTCCTCTTCAGTCTGCACCAGTCGCGAAGTTTTGCGATGCCGATCCACAGCCAACTGACCGACCACCGCGCGCAGCCACCCGCCTAAGCTGCCGCAGCCGGAGTAGTATGCCAGCTTGCCCGCCGCCGTGCCGTCCGTCCGCGCACGTAGGCCGTACAACTCGGCCCACACTGACTGCGCCAACTCTTCGGCCGCGTCCTCGCCCCCGCACGCACCGCGCGCCGCCGACATCACCGTCGGGCGAAACTGCTCCATCAGAGCGTGCCACGCCGCATCGTCGCCCCGTTCGCACGCCGCGACGAGACAAAGATCGTCGGCGCGCAACGAATCGAGGAATTGATTGAGATCAGCTTCGTTCGCGTCCGGATGATCGCGGAGCAGGTATTTTCCAGTTGTCATCCGCACGCGCGGCACCAGCGCGTCAGCCGCGATGCCGTGCGCGTCAGCCGCGCGCGACACCAATCGCGCCGCGCCAGCGCTTAAACATTTCTCTAAATCTGCCGCTTTCCGGCTCATCGTCGTCGTTCGATGCCCGCCATACTCGAAACGTATGCTAACACAAAGGAAGGGATGAGGGATGAGGGATAAGGGATGAAGAAAGATTATGTCTAACCGAAGTTTTGTGCTGGTCTTTGACAGGTCTTAATGCGTTGGCTAGAGTCAACGGCAGATGAAGGCTGAGTGCGGGAGGGTTTGATTCATCCCTCATCCCTCATCCCTCATCCCTTCGTCACCATGCTTCGCGTCACCGAAATTTTTCATTCGATCCAAGGCGAATCAACGCACGCCGGACGGCCGTGCGCGTTCGTGCGCCTGACCGGTTGCCCGATGCGTTGTGTCTGGTGCGATAGCGAGTACACATTCACCGGCGGCGAGCGCATGACCATCGAAGACGTGCTGCGGCAGGTGCGCGCATTCGACTGTCAATTGGTGGAAGTGACAGGCGGTGAACCGCTCGCGCAGCGTGAATGCCTGACGCTCATTGAGCGTCTTTGCGCTGAAGGCTTCGAGGTGCTGATCGAGACCGGCGGTTATGTCTCGACCGTCGGGGTGGACGAGCGCGCGTGCATCATCCTCGACGTGAAATGCCCGGCTTCCGGTGAGTCCGAACGCAACCACTGGCCCAATTTAGAGCGCCTGCGCGCCGATAAAGACGAGATCAAATTCGTCGTCGTGGATCGTGCCGATTGGGACTTCGCCCGCGACGTGATCCGGCGCTACGATCTCACACGCCGCGCCCGCGCCGTGCTCGTCTCGCCCGTCTGGGGCCAGACCGACTTGCCCGCGCTCGCCGATTGGCTCGTCTCAAGCGGTCTCGACATCAGGATGCAAGCGCAACTACACAAACTGATCTGGGGGGCGAACGCGCGCGGAGTTTGAGAGCAAGGATGAGGGCGGGAAGACGAAGGATGAATAAGTCCTTCCCGCCTTCATCCTTCATCCTTGCTGATATGGGCGGATTCTATGGGCGGATTCGACGAACAAGCATTTGATTCCCCGGCTGATGAAGCGTCGGAAGAGGCTGACGCCTCATCCCTCATCCCTCATCCCTCATCCCTTGCCGTGTGCCTTGTCTCGGGCGGGATGGACTCGTGCGTCACGGCGGCCATCGCGCGCGCGGAGAATGACGCGCTGGCGTTCCTGCACGTCTCTTACGGCCAGCGCACGGAGGCGCGCGAGCGGCGGGCGTTTGTGGAGTTGGCGGTTCATTACGAGGTCACGCACCGGCTTGTCACGTCGATTGAATACCTCGCGCGAATCGGCGGTTCATCTTTAACAGACGCGAACATCCCGGTGGCGGAGGCGAATCTCACGTCACGCGAAGTGCCGACGAGCTATGTGCCGTTTCGTAACGCGCACTTGTTAGCGATTGCGACGAGTTGGGCTGAGGTGCTGGGCGCAAGCCGCATCTACATCGGAGTCGTCGCCGAAGACTCTTCCGGCTACCCCGACTGCCGCCCGGAGTTTTACTCAGCCTTTCAGCAGTCCATCGACGCGGGCACGCGCCCCGACACCCAGATCGAGATCAGAACGCCGGTCATTCACCTACGGAAAGCCGAGATCGTCCGGCGCGGAATTGAGTTACAAGCGCCGCTCGAACTAACTTGGTCATGCTACCAAGCCGAAGAGCGGGCGTGTGGAAGCTGCGACTCTTGCGCATTGCGGCTTCGTGCTTTTCGCGAGGCGGGCGTGAGCGACCCCGTCTCCTACGCTTGATCCAGCGGCGCGATCTCTGTTATTAGCTGGGTGTGAAAACGACAACCAACGGGGCGACGGGCGCATCTTAAGCATCAGTTTCGCTCCCACTTAATTCGACATTTCGTCGCCTTCAGATTAACGAAGATTTTGCTATCAGAGGAGACCGCTTCCATGCGCTTCAGGAACTTTTCGCAACTGGCCGTCGCCGCGCTGCTCTTCGTGGCCTGCGTCTCAACCGCTTCCGCACAGGTTGTCACGGCCTCCGGCAAAGTGACGCTCAAGCAGGCAGACGGCACCACCGTCCCGGTGAAAGACGCTGCCGTTAAATTTTATCGCACCGACATTAAGCAAGAGCTGAACGCCAAGACGGATAAGGGCGGCCGGTACGTCAACGCCGGGATCCCTCTCATCGGGACTTTCACCATCGCCGTCAGCGCGCCCGGCGCGCGGCCGTCGTACATTACTGACGTGAGAATTTCAGCCCGACCTGAGAATGACTTTGTGCTCGACCCCGGCGACGGTTCGGCGCTGACGCTGGCACAGATTAAGACAGCGATGGCGGCCGGGCCGGCGGCGGCGGGAACTCCGCGCGCGGGCGGCGCGTTGTCCGCCGAAGACAAGAAAAAGATGGCGGAACAGCAGGCCGAGATCGCGCGCATCGAGGCCGGAAACGCCAAGATCGTCGAATTGAATACCAAGCTGCCGGAGATTCTCAAATCCGGCAACGACGCTTTCACGGCGAAAAAGTACGACGAGGCGCTGACCTTCTACGATCAGGGCATTGTGGCCGATCCGACGCAAGCCGTCTTTCACAGCAACAAGGCGACTGTGCTGCGCGCGCGTGGTGTTGACCGCTACAACGTGGCCGTGAAGGCGAAGGACACGCCGGGCAAAGAAGCCGCCCGCGCCGACTTCAAGATGGCGGCCGAGGAGAATGAAAAGGCCATCGCCGCTCACCGCGAAAACGCCGCCAAGCGCCAGCAGGGTACGGCGACGACTCCGACAGCCGGCGGCACGCCACAGAACGAAGAACTCGGTTACATGGAGCAACGGGCGGAAACTTACCGCATTGCGTTGCAGACCAGCACGCAAGTCGATACCGAGGCGGCGATCAAGGCTATTCAGGAGTACATCGCGGCCGAGTCTGATCCGGCGAAGAAAAATAAATCGCAGGCGGGACTCGGCGACGCGCTGTTCATCGGCGGTCGGATTGACGAGGCGGTTGCCAAGTTCCGCGAGATTCTGGCCTCAAATCCGGGTAATCTTGATGCTATGTTTGGCCTCGGCATCGCTTTGGCGGCGGCCAACCCGCCACAGATCGCGGAGGCGCGCGACATGCTACAGCAGTTCGTCAGCAAGTCGCCCGAAAACTACGCGCGCAAACCCGACGCCGTTGAAATGGTCAAGTATCTTGACGAGACGCTGAAAAGTTCGGCTTCTAACAAGGATGAAGACAGCAAGAAGAAACCTGCCAGCGGTAATCGCCGCCGGCCTTAGAACTCATTGACAGCAGACTCTGAAAGCCGTGCCCGAAAGTTTCGGGCACGGCTTTTTGCTGTCAGCTTGACCGGTTAATAATCACCTTGACAGCCTGACGCCAGAGCAAGTATCCTCACCCTGCCAACGATGTTTGTCATCGTTACTGTAAGGCAAACGCTTATGTTGCTTTCGCCGGCGAATTTCTGAGGCGCTTTCCCCGTCCGTGCCAACTCTCCGCGGTCATCCGCAACTCGTAGAAACATTCGGAAGATGTCAGCAAAATTAGGCGAAATACTGGTTCGCGAAAATCTCCTGACCGCGCCCCAACTCCGCGAAGCCCTCGACCACCAACGCGAGCACGGCGGCCGCCTCGGC
>JACCRA010000246.1 GCA_013813825.1 Pyrinomonadaceae bacterium
TCGGGCTTCATGATCTTCTCGGACTACTCGCGCCCGTCGATTCGTCTGAGCGCGATCATGGAAATCCCGACCATCCACATTTTCACGCACGATTCCATCGGCGTCGGCGAAGACGGCCCCACGCACCAGCCCATCGAACAACTCGCTTCCTTGCGCGCAATTCCCGGCCTGATCGTAATGCGCCCCGGCGACGGCAACGAGGTCGCCGAGGCGTGGCGCGTAATCATGAAATTGAAGCATGAACCGGTCTGCCTGATCCTCAGTCGCCAAGCGATGCCGACGCTCGACCGCACCAAGTACGCGCCGGCCGAAGGCGTCGCGCGCGGCGCGTACGTGCTGGCTGATGCGGCCGATGCTGGCGGCAAGCCGGAAGTCATTCTGATGGCGACCGGCACGGAAGTCGGCCTCGTCGTCGAGGCTTACGAGAAATTGGTCGCCGAGGGCGTCAAGGCGCGGGTCGTTTCCATGCCCTCTTGGGAGTTGTTCGAGCATCAGGATGAGGATTACCGCAATCAGGTACTCCCGCCCGACGTGCGGGCGCGCGTCGCCGTTGAATTGGCTTCCCGCTTCGGCTGGCAGCGTTACACCACGAACAACGATCAGGTCGTCGCGATGAAGACCTTCGGGGCCAGCGCGCCGCTCAAGGAACTCGCCAAGAAATTCGGCTTCACGGTCGAGAACGTCGTTGAGACGGCAAAAAAAGAGATCGAGAAAAACAGAGGTTAGAGGTCAGAGGTCAGAGGTCAGTAGAAGCAAGTTTTTACTGACCTCTGGCCTCTCACCTCTGACCTCTGCGACGAAGGAGCAAAAACGATGAGCAATCCCCTTGTTGAAATTATGAAACTCGGCCAGTCGATCTGGTACGACAATATTCGTCGCGCGATGCTGTCGAGTGGCGATCTAGCGAAGAAAATCGAAGAAGACGATCTGCGCGGTGTGACCTCGAACCCGACCATTATCGAAAAAGCGATCACTGGCTCGACCGATTATGACGAGCAGATGCGCGCCCTCGTCCAGTCCGGTAAGGACGTGATGGACATCTATGAAGACCTCGTTATTGAAGACATCGGCAATGCCGCCGACATCCTCAAGCCGGTCTATGACAAAACTGATGGCGTCGATGGATACATCAGTCTTGAAGTTGATCCGCGTCTCGCATTTAAGACGCAGGAGACGATTGAACAGGCCGACCGCCTCTTTAATCGTCTGGGTCGCAAGAACGTGATGATCAAGATTCCGGCGTCGCAGGAAGGAATGCCGGCTATTGAAGAGAGCATCGCGCGGGGCATCAACGTCAACGTCACGATGATCTTCTCGATTGAGAATTACGAGCAAGTCGCCGAAGCGTTTATTAAAGGCTTGGAGCGTCGCGCCGCCGCCGGGCAGAGTGTGGATCACATTGCGTCGGTCGCTAGTTTCTTTGTCTCGCGGGTGGACACGGCGATTGACAAAGACCTTGAGTACATGGCGCGTCATGCCGAGACGCCCGAAGAGAAAGCGCGGCTCGAAGCGTTGTTAGGCCGTGCGGCGATTGCCAATGCCAAGCTCGCTTATCAGAAGTTTGGGGAAATCTTCCACGGCCCGCGCTTCGCCGATTTGCTGGCGAAAGGCGCACAAGTGCAGCGCCAATTGTGGGCCTCCACCGGGACGAAGAACCCGAATTACTCGGACGTGCTGTACGTTGACCAACTGATTGGCCCGGAGACGGTCAACACCGTTCCTCCCGCCACCTACACCGCGATTCGCGATCATGGCACGCCGAAACTGACGCTCGGAGAGGGGATCGAAGACTGTCACAAGTTGTTTGACGATCTCCGTAACGTCGGCATTGACATCAAGGCCGTGACGGAGAAGTTGCAGCAAGATGGGCTGGCTTCGTTCGTCACCTCGTTCGACACGCTGGTTGAATCAATCGAATCGAAGCGCGATGCGCTACTCTCCGGCATCAACGAGAGGCTGACAGCCAGCTTGGGAAAGTATTCTGATGCGGTGAGCGCGGCGATCAAGGAAGCCGACAAGGGCGACGTGATGCGCCGCATCTGGCGCAAGGACGCCTCGCTCTGGAAGGAAGATGAAGCACATCAGAAGATCATCAAGAACGCGCTCGGCTGGTTGAACGTGCCGGATATGATGATCGGCGTCGAAGAAGA
>JACCRA010000295.1 GCA_013813825.1 Pyrinomonadaceae bacterium
TCGTCGGAAGACATCGGCGACCTCGAAGTGCGGACGTGCGAGCCGTTCCGCTGCCTGACCAACGACGGCTGAAAGCATGAAAGTAAGTGTAACTCAGCAGCCACCGCGGAGCGGTTTAGTTCAACTATTATTCATCATGCATCGTCGCACGGATAATACTCAGATTCTCGGAGTTATCACCACCAATTTGGTGATAACTCCGTCCTGCGTGGAATTATCACCTAACTTGTGTCGATAACTCCGCCGTGGGTGATATTATCCGTGCCAAGCCAGCGTTTGGGAACATAGGGCACCGCCTTGTAATTGTAATTTCTGGAGACCTCACCATCATGTCCAAGTCGAAACTGCTTGCTCCCGTGTGCGTCGTGACGCGCCTTCAACACCTCAGTTTCAAGACCAAAAGTCTGACGTCTTGTCCTTTGCCTGATCGACCTCCGCTGAAGCTGTCTCATTAAACTAAAACGCCGTGCGTGCTCGTCAAGGAGCATCGCACGACGTTCGTGATTCCGTCAGGGACGGGACGTTAGGCGGCGGTGGCTTTCTCTTCGGGTTTCCAGCGGAGCACCGGCTTGCGTGCGGCGGCGGCCTCGTCGAGACGGCCGATGCGGGTGGTGTGCGGGGCGTTGATGACGAGGTCGGGGGTGTCTTGCGCCTCGCGGGCGATGGCGCGCATGGCGTCGATGAATTGTTGAATCTCTTGGCGGCCGACGGATTCGGTCGGCTCAATCAGCATCGCGCCTTGTACGATCAGCGGAAAGTAGATCGTCATCGGGTGAAAGCCGTAGTCGATCAGACGCTTCGCGATGTCGAGCGTGTGGACGCCTTTGCGCGACTGGCGCTTGTCGGTAAAGACGACTTCGTGCATCGGCGGAGCGTCGAACGGCTTGTCGTAATCCGAAGTCAAAGCGTGGGCGATGTAGCGCGCATTCAGGACGGCCGCCTCGGTGGCTTCGCGCAGTCCGTCGGGGCCGTGCGTCAGGATATAGGAGAGGGCGCGGGTGAACATCCCGAAGTTGCCGTAAAAAGCTTTGACGCGGCCGATGGAGCGAGGGAAGTTGAAGTCGAACTTAAACCCCTCGCCGTCTCTGACGACACGCGGGACGGGAAGAAACGGTTCCAACTCCGTGGTGCAGCAGCAGGGGCCGGAGCCGGGGCCGCCGCCGCCGTGCGGGGTCGAGAAAGTTTTGTGCAGATTCAAGTGGATCACGTCCACGCCCATGTCGCCGGGGCGGGCGACGCCGACCAGCGCGTTCATGTTCGCGCCGTCCATATAGACCAGCCCGCCCGCTTCGTGGACGATGCGGCAAATCTCGCGGATGTCGCGCTCGAAGAGGCCGACGGTGTTCGGGTTCGTCAGCATCAATCCAGCTACGTCGCCGGTCGCGCAGATTTCGCGCAGGTGTTCCAGATCGGTTTGGCCTTCAGGTGTCGAGCGGATCGTCTTGACGGTGAAGCCCGAAAGATGCGCGGACGCGGGATTGGTCCCATGCGCGGAATCCGGGATCAACATCAGGTGGCGGCGCGGGGCGTCGCCCTCGCCGACGCCGTCGCGGGCGTCGAGGAACGCACGGATCAGCATCACGCCGGTCATCTCGCCGTGCGCGCCCGCCGCCGGTTGCAGAGAGATGCCGGGCAGCCCCGTGATCTCGGAGAGGTGGTGCTGCAATTCGTAAATAACTTGCAGCGCGCCCTGCGCGTCTTCGTCCGAAGCGAGCGGGTGCAGATTACCGAACCCACCGATGCGCGCGACTCGCTCGTTCAAGCGCGAGTTGTATTTCATCGTGCAGGAGCCGAGCGGGTACATGCCGAGATCGATGTTGTAATTCCACGTCGAGATGCGTGTGAAGTGGCGCACTACGTCCGGCTCGCTTAGTTCTGGCATCCCTTCCAGATCGTCGTCGCGGCGCAGATCGGCAGGCAGCAACTCGTCAAGCAGCGTCTCGTCCACGTCCAGCGCGGGCAGACGGTAGCCCTGCCGCCCCGGCATCGACCGCTCGAAAACCAGCGACTCGTTGATCGTCAAATGTGGCGTAACTCTTTGATTCATAAATGAGAGGTCAGAGGCCGCTCGTGTTGGCAATCTCAAACCTTTAGCTTCAAATTTCAAACTATGCTGTTAGTGCTTTCAGCCCGGCGACGAGGGCGTCGATTTCGGCGCGTGGGTTGGTTTCGGTGACGCAGGCGAGGAAGTCGTTGGCGCGCGTTGGATCGTAGCGCGAGAGCGCGAGGCCACCGGTAATGTTGTGTTCCCGCGCGAGACGGCGGAGCAACTCGGCGGCGTCCACGGGCGCGCGGACAGTGAACTCGTTGAAGCGCGGCGTTTGCGCGTAGGGAAGCGAAAAGCCGGGCAGTTCGGCGATCCGGCGTGCGGCGTAGGCCGCTTTTTGCGCACACTGCATCGCCACTTCCTGCAATCCGCGCCGCCCCATCGTGGTCATGTAGATGGTGGCGATGAGGGCGATTAAGCCTTCGTTGGTGCAGATGTTGGAGGTGGCTTTCTCGCGGCGGATGTGCTGCTCGCGGGTGGCGAGCGTGAGCACGAAGCCGCGGCGGCCTTCCTTGTCCGCCGCGACGCCGACGAGGCGGCCGGGCATTTGCCGTGCAAACTTCTCGCGTGTCGCGAACAGTCCGAGATAGGGGCCGCCGTAGCCGAGCGGTACGCCGAGCGATTGGCCTTCGGCCACCACAATGTCGGCCCCGCACGCGCCGGGCGAGCGCAACAGGCCGAGCGAAGCGCACTCGGTGACAGCGACGATTAAGAGCGCGCCGGCCGCGTGCGTGCGTTCGGCGAGCGATTCCAAATCTTCGACGCAGCCATAAAAATTCGGCGACTGGACAACGACGGCCGCCGTCTGCTCGTCGATAGTCGCATCGTCGAGCGTCGTCCGCCCGGCTTGTTCGTCAAAGCCGGTCTGCGCCAACTCGATGCCGGCGTGGCTGACGTAAGTTTGCGCGACCTGTAGATATTCGGGGTGGAGCGCGGGCGAGACGATCACTTTGCGGCGACGCGTCACGCGCTCGGCCATCAACACGGCCTCGGCGACTGAGGTGGAGCCGTCGTACATCGAGGCGTTCGCCACCTCCATGCCCGTCAGTTGGCAAACCATTGTCTGAAACTCGAAGATAACTTGCAGCGTCCCCTGCGAGACTTCGGGCTGGTACGGCGTGTAGGCCGTGAAGAACTCGGAGCGTTGGATCAGGCTGTCGATGATCGTCGGCGAGTAGTGCGAGTAAGCGCCGGCGCCGAGGAAGTTGGGTCGCCGCGCCGCCGTGTTGTGCGCGGCTATCGCCTCGAAGCGCGCCAGCAGTTCCATCTCCGAGAGCGCGGCGGGAAGGTCGAGTTGGCGTTTGAGAATGATGTCAGCCGGGATCGAACTGAACAGTTCTTCCGGCGCGTTGAGGCCGACGGTTCGCAGCATCTCGGCGCGCTCGTCCGGCGAGTTCGGGATGTAACGCAACGTCGCTTACTCCGTTTCCGCTTTGGTGTAGTCTTCGTACTCGGCGGCCGTCATCAGCTTATCAACCGCCCCCGCTTCCGTAATTCGCACGCGCACCATCCACGCCGCGCCATAAGGATCGGTGTTCACCTTCTCTGGCTCGTCCTGCAAAGACTCGTTGACTTCGACGATCTCGCCGGCCACCGGCATGTACAACTCCGACACCGCTTTCACCGATTCAACTGAGCCGAACGACTGGTGCGACTCGAACTGGTCCCCGACCTTCGGCAGTTCGACATAGACCACATCGCCGAGCGCGTGCTGCGCGTGATCCGTAATCCCCACCGTCCCCGTGTCGCCCTCGACGCCGATCCACTCGTGGTCTTTGCTGTAGTGCAGGTTCTCAGGAATGTTTGACATGATGTTCTCTAAGCTGTCAGCCGACAACTATCAGCATTCAGCAACAAATCGCGTTGTAAAGTTAAGCGACTGCTTTGCTTTAGCTTGGCTGAAAGCTGATGGCTGTCGGCTGACAGCTATTTGCTCCTCTTATAAAAAGGTGTTGCGACAATGCGGGCGGCGACAGGACGGCCGCGCACGTCGATGTGAATCTCTTGACCCTCGTGCGCATGTTCGACGGGGACGTAGGCCATGCCGATGTTTTTCTTGAGGTAGGGCGCGGGGCTGCCGGAGGTGACGCGGCCGATCTGGCGGCCGTCGAGCAATACGTTTTGACCGTCGCGGGCGATGCCGCGATCCATCACTTCAAAGCCGACGAGCTTTTGTTTGATGCCTTCCTCTTTCTGTTTTGCCAGATACTCGCGCCCGTTGAAATCGCCTTTGTTGAGTTTGCAAATCCAGCCGAGGTTAGCTTCCAAGAGCGTAGTCGTCTCGTCGATCTCGTGGCCGTAGAGCGCCATCGCCGATTCGAGCCGCAATGTGTTTCGAGCGGCGAGGCCGCAGGGCAGAACGCCTTCTGGCGTGCCGTGGCGGCCGGTGTCGAGGAGGCGCTCCCAGAGATGCTCGGCCTTGTCGGCGGCGGCGTAAACCTCGAAGCCGTCTTCGCCGGTGTAGCCGGTGCGCGAGATGATCGCGGGAAGGTTGTCAACGAATCCTTCGCGAAAATGGTAATACTTAATC
>JACCRA010000340.1 GCA_013813825.1 Pyrinomonadaceae bacterium
CCGTCACTTTCGTCGGCTTGCCCGTCTCGCAGATGTGGTCTCAACCGCGCGCCGAGAAGAAGACCGGTCAACTGCTCGCGCGCTTAAACGCACATAGCATTCCTGCTACCGGCTTCGTCACGGCGCAAGACTTATACAAGAAAGACGACGGCCAACTGACAGAAGAGCGCATCAATTTGCTACGCCTCTGGCTCGACGCCGGGATGGACCTCGGTGTGTCCAGCTACTCGCACCAGTACTTTTACAAATCCTCGCTCGCCGAATTTCAAAAAGATGTCGAACGCGGCGAGCAGGTAACGCGCAAGCTGTTGGAAGAGCGGGGGCGAAAAGTTCGTTACTTCAGTTACCCATACCTCAACACCGGCCCTGACGGGGAGTCGAAAGAGGCTTTTGAAAAATTCCTCGCCGGGCGCGGCTACCAGACTCATCCCGTCACCATCGACAACATGGACTGGCTCTACGGCAAAATCTACAACGACGCCGAACGCGCCGGCGACAAAGAGCGGATGCGGCGCGTCGCCTCGGAATACGTGCCGTATATGGAGAGCATGTTCGAATTCTACGAACAGCTTTCGCGCGATGTGGTCGGCTACGAAGCGCCGCAGGTGCTGATGCTCACGGCCAACTCGCTCAACGCGGACAAATTCGACGATCTCGTCGCGATGATGAAGCGGCGCGGCTACACTTTCATCACGCTCGAAGAAGCCGTACAGGACAAAGCCTACCAGCAGCCTGACACTTACACTGGTCCCACCGGCATCTCGTGGCTTCAGCGCTGGGCGATTACCAAAGGCGGCCAGTTCCGCAAAGAGCCGTACCTCTCGGACTTCATGTCCCAGTTTGATCCGAAGCGGAGCGGCTCGGATTTCAAGACGCGGAAAGGGCAGTAACAGCGGCATCCCCGCCAGTTGTCTTCGCCATCGCCCGTGGAGACCGGGCGGTGGCGGGGTCGCCGCGAAGGGGCACGCGCCCGGCAATCGCGAAGCCAACATGCGAGACGCTGCCTCTCGGCGTTTGCTTCGACGAGCGCGGGCTTCCCGTGCCCCTCGCGGTTTTCACTCAAGCAACCTGATTGACAATGTCCGGCAAGCCCCGGCCGGAACTTTGCCTGTTCAGCACGCGCTGCCGTCTCATGATGACCTGCGCCTCTGTCATTTCGAATTAGTCTGCAAGCCCACAGTCCTCCTCTCGTTCAAACCACAGCCACAGACTAACGGGAACCTTCCCGCCGCGCGCGCGTCTAACCAAAACAGCCGCGCCGGATTTTTTTGAAAGAGAGGGACACAGATGAAACGGCTTACGCTCCGACTCGCGACAGCAGTCGTCACCTGCCTGCTTGGCATTGCCGCCGCTACCGCACTCGTCGTGCATTCGCGCACGCCCGTCTTCCGCTTCGACGACCACCTGCACTTCGTCGAGCAACCAAATCCACATGGCGACACCACGCCCGGACAGGCCACTTTAGAGATGGTCTTCGTTTTAGACACGACCGGCTCGATGTCCGGCTTGCTCGAAGGCGCGAAGCAGCGCATCTGGGGCATCGTCAACGAAGTGATGCAGCAGCCCTCGCGCCCGGCCGTCAAGATCGGCCTCGTCGCCTACCGCGACAACGGCGACGAGTACGTCACCAAAGTGACGCCGCTGACCAGCGACCTCGATCAAGTCTATTCGACGCTGATGGACTTTCAGGCGGGGGGCGGGGGCGACACGCCGGAGAACGTCAGGCGCGCCCTCTCTGAAGGCGTCCACGCGGCGGGCTGGTCGAAGGACGGCGAACAAATGGCGCGCATCGTCTTCCTCGTCGGCGACGCGCCGCCGCACGACGACTACACGAATGAACCGCCGACGACCGCGACCGCCGCCGAAGCCGTCCGGGCCGGCATGATCGTCAACACAATCCAGTGCGGCCAGATACCCGGCACGCGCGAAGTGTGGCAAGCCATCGCGCGGCAGGGCGAGGGCCAGTTCTTCGCCATCGCGCAGGACGGCGGCGTACAAACCATCACCACGCCCTACGACGACCAGCTCGGCAAACTCGGCCAGCAACTTGGCGCGACCTTCCTTGCCTACGGCGGCGGGGGCGGCGCACGCGGTATCTCCTTTCGATCTGAAGTGGCGGAGCGGCAAGCGGCTGCCGAAAGCAAGATTGCCATGCGAGCCGCCGCGCCAGCCAAAGCCGAACGCGCGCTGAACAAGACGGTCAACGCCGAAGCCTACGCCAACGATCTGATGCAGAGCATCGAGAACAAGTCCGTCACGCTCGACGCCGTCAAAGACGAAGACCTGCCGGACGACTTGCGTAAGCTCCCGAAGGAAGACCGGAAGAAGGAGATCGATCAGCGTCTCGCCGAGCGCCAGAAGCTTCGCGCCGAGATCGTAACCCTCTCCAAACAGCGCGACGCCTACCTCGCCGCCGAGCGCAAAAAACAAGAGGGGACCAAACAGACCGGCTTCGACTCGGCCGTCGCCGCCGCCCTCAAAGCACAGTTAGCGAGGAAAGGAATCAAGTAAGGGATGAGGGCGGAGGGATGAGGGATGAGGATGAAGCAGAGAAAGCAGTAAGCAGCCAGAGCATTCTGTTTACTACTTACCGTCTTCTGCCTTTTGCTTTTTGTCTTTACTTCATCCCTCCGCCTTCATCCTTGCTTTTAGGCGCGTCCTGCTGCTTCGCCCGTCTGCGTGTTGACGCGGACAAGTTCGCCGTCTTTGATGAAGAGGGGGACACGGACGGTAAGGCCGGTTTCGAGCGTGGCGGGCTTGGTCCCGCCGCCGCCGCCAGCGGTGTCGCCGCGCACGCCCGGCTCCGTCGAGACGACCA
>JACCRA010000341.1 GCA_013813825.1 Pyrinomonadaceae bacterium
GTATCTTTTAGCCCTTCCTTTCTACGATCCCCTTTCTTTGTGTTTGGTTCGTCGGTGTCAGGAAGCCCGGACCTGTATTTGTTCCATAAATGATCCAACAGTTGCTCCACCACGATCCAACTGTCAAGCAACGCTTCGCTCATTTGCCCTTGCGAAAACCGAGAGTAGGCACCGGCGACGAACGCCGGCACCGAAGGCGAAATACTAGCAAGCTGTTTTGCGCGTGAAAGCCGCGTTGCTTTGCCTAGCGCGACTTCCGAGCGCATGGTCCAGTCGGAAACGTCACCTTTGGTGAGTCTTTCCCAAGGGCTCGTCTGCCGGTCGCGGTAAGACTCGCGTCCGCCGTGTCCTCTCGTGATAATCGCATGACCGTCTTGATATTCCCCGCCAGCGATCTGAGCGGGAGCTGCCGGCTCCGAAACCACGCCGTGAAATGCTAACTCGCAGATCAGGAGGTTGAACGAGCGCGCCACGTCCTCTTGAAAACGCCTTTTATCTTCGTAATCCGGGGGAAGTTCTCCGTAAGGCAACTTTGTAATGTCGGAAAAAGTGTCGGGAGGGCGGACGAATAGCCCGCTCATGCGTGTGACCATGACCTCGTGTGAATCGGTGGTGATACGGCAGAGCACCTCGGAGTACCAGCCGTAGTTTGGTTTAAGTGATGAAAAGTCACCGCTGACGATGAGGGAAGTGGGGACTGGCGGACGCTGCCCAAATAATCCTAATGGATATAGGTAAGTCCCAATGACCCTCTCCGGCTTCGCTTGCGAGCCGCTCGACTTACTACTCACAGCAGTTACTCACCTCGCCGCTTTCTCAAGCTCATCGAGTAGTATCCTGTTCACCTCTCCATCTTGGCCGATGTCTCTAGCATCGCCGGAACTCTCGACAAAGGTAATCACCGCGAGTAGTTGGTACAAATCGCCGGACAGTTTTGGGGTAAGCACGTTCGCGAACGGAGAGAGCGCCTCACTCGTTTCTCTGATCGCAGACGTTATTTCATCCAGAGTTTTCCGCTGCCGCTTTACATTGTCGATTATCGCGCGCAAATTCTGGATGTCCGTCACCGATACTTCTGAGTCGGTAAGAACAGCAAATGCCTCGCTCACAAAGTGATGATTGAGGAGTCGAAGATTCCCTGCTCCGTCGATGCCGCCATTAAGCACCCTGCCATCACTCCCGCACTGCGGGCACGGCCCCGCAACGCTGTCCGCCACATAGCCAAACGGAATACCGAAGCCAAAGACGGTATAGCAGGTCTCACACACAGCCGGCACCTCTAAGGACCTTTTGTCCCAGAATGTCCTCTGCATAGTTGAACCAGTGATCGTGCTGAAAATTTCTTCAACAATCTGCTTGCCTACCCCGTCAAACTTGTACATCAGAGTCATGGACTGCACTGTGTTTGCCGCCGCCCCGTCGAAAATCCACAGCACGTCTGTGAAGACAATGTTCTTCAAACGTAAAATTCCGCCGCTGTATATCAGCCTACAGTTCTCGAAGCGGCAGCCCTCGTACTCGGCAGAGTCAATGTGTATCTCTTGATTGGAAAATCTCTTGCCTTCATGTCTCATCTGACCGTCCCGCCTTCACATTCATCACTCATTGTTGATTCCGCGTCGCCAACTCGCCGTTGAGGCGCATGATCTCGATGGTCATTTCGGTGGAGGCGTACATGTCTTTCACGTCGAGCCATTCCTTGACAGTGTGGATGGCGCGCATTCCCGTCCCTAAATTGGCGCACTCGATGCCTTTTTTGTTGAAGATGTTGGCATCGCAGCCGCCGCCTGAAGCCATTGTTTCGACCGACAGGCCGAGGCGCGAGGCCGCGCCCTTGACGAGACGGACGACGCGCGAATCGTCCGCCACGTCCATCGCCCAATACTCGCGATTGATGTGCGACTCGACGCGGGCTTTGGTTGTGATGCCGGCGACGGTGACTTCGTGCTTGGCCGCCGCGTCTTCGAGGCATTTGATCATGTGCGCGGTCTGGGCTTCGAGTTTGGCGTCGTCGAGCGAGCGCGCCTCGCCGCGTAGCGTGACAAGATTTGTAGTGACGTTCGTCGCCCGGCCGCCTTCGATGACGCCGATGTTGGCGGTCGTCTCCGCGTCGATGCGTCCGAGTTTCATGTTGTGGATGGCTTCGGCGGCGATGCGGATCGCGGAGATGCCTTCTTCGGGCGCGACGCCGGCGTGCGATTCGAGACCGTGGATACGAAACTCCATGTGATTGGCGGATGGCCCTTTGGTGAAGAGGAAGCCGGGATCATCGGAGTCGAAGACGATGCCGTACTTGGCTTTGAGCCGCGACACGTCCACGTTTTTCGCGCCGAGCAGTCCAACCTCTTCGCAGATCGAGAAGACGGCTTCGATGGGCGCATGCGGAATGTTTTGCTCTTGGAGGCAGCGAATGGTTTCGAGGATCACGGAGCAGCCGGACTTGTCGTCGCCGCCGAGAATGGTGGTCCCGTCGGAGCGGATGATGTCGCCCTCGACGACGGGCTTAACGCCCTCGCCGGGGATCACGGTGTCCATATGCGCGCTCATCATAATCGTCTCCGCACCCGGAATTGTGCCGGGAAAGCGCGCGATGACGTTTCCACTGTTGCCGCCGACGGCCGCGCCCGCGTCGTCGATCTCGACTTCCGCGCCCATCGCTTCGCAGTACGATTTAATCCGCTCCGCCACGTCGCGCTCCTTGCGCGAATGACTATCGATCTGGACCAATTCGAGTAATAGATTCTTGATGCGCTCCTGATTGATCATGCTCTCCTCCGGCAGGGATTGGTTTAAAGCTTCAGGTTTCAAGTTTAAGATTCCGCCAACTTGAAAGCCGAAACTGGGAACTGATTTTGCGCCATCGTACTACACGCGGCGCGGCGCACGCTATCCGCAATTTAGCGGCTGATGCGGTCGAGCGCCTGTTGCAGTTCGTCGCGTTTCCGTTCGAGCAGCGCGTCGTCGGCGTTCGCCGGGACATAGATCGGCGGGGCGATCAGGACGCGGGCGCGGGCGAAGGGCGCGGGGACTTGAAAGCGATCCCAACTGGGCGCAGCGGAATAGCACGACGAGTTGATCGAGAAAGGCAGAATCGGCTGGCCGGTTTTTTTGGCGAGCAGCACCGCGCCCAACTTGGCGACGTGGCGGGGGCCGCGCGGGCCGTCGATGGTAAAAGCCGTGGGCCGCCCGGCTCGCACCAGTTTGATCATTTCGACAAGCGCGCCGACGCCGCCGCGCGACGAAGAGCCGCGCGCCGCGCCGTAGCCGAACCGCTGAATGAAGCGCGCGATGTATTCGCCGTCGAAACTCCGCGAAGTCATCACCACGATGCCGCGTCGCCGCCAGAAATAAGTGGCGAGGAAAACGCGGTCGTGCCAGAAAGTGTAAATCGGAAATTGTCCGCCGCTGGTCGCCGCCTCCCAATGCTCCCACCCCTTGACCTCGAAGCGCGTGGTCGCTCCGATCAGCTTGATCAACACGAAAAAGGCGAGATCGGCGGCGCGGATGAGCAGCCGCTGCTTGAGCGTGTAGGCCGACAAATCGGCGCGAGCGTAGGCGCGCCGGAGCGTCTCTTCCGCAGGGCGGTCGCCGCGCTCGCGCCCGCCCTGCCGCGCGGCGTCTTCGTGTCGCTTGATGTGTTCGACGGATGCCTGCATGTGAAATGGTTGGGCGAGTCTAGCAGAAAAACCGTTTGTCGTCCGTAGCCTGAGGCGCGGAACATTTGGGGCGGGAAAATGACTGCTGACGACAGACGTTTCTTCGTGCTATATTTTAGAACCTCGCGCCGCGCGGCGGCGTAGATAGTTGCCGGATGACGTGTTTTAGCCCCGACGCGCACCCCGACCCTCCCTGTTTGATCGTTAAGGATTGGAAATAACCCCTAGATGGATAAACGGCGAATCCTGATCGTTGATGCCAATGAGGAACTGCGGACGCTGCTGGCGCAGGTGCTGGCCGAACTCGGCCACGAAGTGGTGGCAATGGGCAGCCGCGACGAGGCGCTCGAACGCGACGACCTCGAAGAGTTTGATCTGATCATCAGCGATTTGACGGACGATACCGAGAGCGGCGTGCAGATCGTCAGCGAGTTGAAGCGCAAGAGCCTGCTCGTGCCCGTCGTCGTCTCTTCAGCGGAAGCGCAGACGCACGGCGTCATCAAAGCCTTCAAGATGGGCGCGTCCAACTTTCTGCGCCGGCCTTACGACAAGGAAGAGCTACAAGCCATCGTCGATAAAACTCTCAGTTACAAGCTGCGCTTCGTTGAAGATGTGAAGGTGCTGCCGTTCGTCCACGAAAAGATCGAATTCGAGTTGCCGAGCGAACTATCGCTGATGAACGGCGTGCTCCATTACCTGCACGAGCGCGTGATCCAACTCGGCGTCATCAACCCGGAACGCTCGAATCTGTTCATCGCCCTTGACGAAGCGTTCGTCAACGCCGTCAAGCACGGCAATAAGTTCGACCACCAGAAACTCGTCCGCATTACCGCCGACCTCTCGGCCAGCGAAGCCCGCTTCACCATCGAGGACGAGGGCGAAGGCTTCCAAGTCAACGACATCCCCGACCCACTCGATCCGACCAACCTCTTCAAGACTTCTGGGCGCGGAGTGCTGCTCATTTACAACATCATGGACGAAGTTGTGTACAATGAGCGCGGCAACCGCCTGACGATGATCAAGCGACCCGATAACACTTTCGACCGGCAATTGATTGAGAAACTCACTCCGCCAGAAGAGGCAGCCCCGACCGCCGGCAAGAACGGACACGGGGAACACTGATCCCGCCTTCGTCGCCGCCCCTGCTTCCGCCGATTTGGTCGCTGCTGGTGGCGCGGCACAATCCGTCATCCGAGAAGAATCATTCTGGCAAGCGTGGCGCTGGTGGCTGCCCATCGCGGCTGTGGCGCTGCTGCTGGCGCTCTTCTTCGTCGATCCGTTCGCGGGCGATTGGGACGCGCTCGATTACGCGATCCTCGCCCTGCGCGGCGAGCCGTCGTCGATGCTCTTTGGCCGGATGCTCTTCATCTTCCAGAATCATCTGGCCTTCCGCGTCGCGCATGGCCTCTTCGGTTTGCAACCGGAACAGGCCTATCTGCTTTTCAAATATCTCGTCGTCGCACAGAGTCCGTTGGCCGTCGTGGCGTGCTGGGCGCTGGTGCGCGAACTG
>JACCRA010000346.1 GCA_013813825.1 Pyrinomonadaceae bacterium
TACGACGATTTCTGCGTCGCGCAGATCGCTCAAGCAGTAGGCAAGACAGACGACTACGAGATGTTGATGAGAAGAAGCCGGAACTATAAGAATCTGTACGACCCGTCGGTTGGCTTCATGCGACCGAAAAAGGCGGACGGGAGTTGGGACGAAGAGAGTTGGGCTTCTAAAGATGAAAGACCGCCCGGATTCACCGAAGGCAGTCCATGGACATATCTGTTCTGCGTTATGCAAGACGTTCCCGGCATGATTGCTCTGATGGGCGGCGACGCACGATTCAACGCTAAGTTAGATGAGAACTTCTCCGGTGGTCATTACAGACACGGCAATGAACCCGGTCATCACTACACATATCTCTACGACTATAGCGGTCAGCCATGGAAGACTCAGGAGAGAGTGAGAGAAGCAATGCTGGCGAATTACCGGAACGCGCCGGATGGACTAAGCGGCAATGATGATTGCGGGCAAATGTCCGCTTGGTACATTTTTAGTGCGCTTGGACTCTATCCCGTCACGCCCGGCAGTACGCTCTACGCTATCGGCAGTCCTTTTTTTGAGAGAGCCACTATCATGCTCAAAGGGGGTCCGTACAAGAAAGGTCCCTTTACGGTCATTGCGAGAAATCAATCGCGGGCGAATAAATATATCCAATCTGCGACGCTCAACGGGAAGCCGTTGAATGAGCCGTTCATCAGGCACGCTGATATTGCTAATGGCTCGACACTCGTCTTTGTCATGGGCGCACAAGCGAATAAGAAATGGGGGCAAAGACGCACCGCGCTACGCAATTAGTTAGATCGTACAGCCCACGCTTCGCCGTCGCGAAACGCTTGCGTGGCGGCGACGTGCACTTGATGAAGGATATGCCGCAGCAAATTATCAATTCAGGAAAGCGATCAACTCCGCACGCGTCGGCAACCCGGTGCGCGCGCCCAAAGCTCTACAGCCGAGCGCCGCCACAGCGCATCCTATCTTGAGACTCATCTCAATTTTTTCGCCTTGCAATAAGCCGTAAAGAAAGCCTCCATGAAAAGCGTCGCCTGCGCCGGTTGTGTCAACGCACCCGCCGGGCACTTGAAAAGCAGGCGTTTCCAAAAATTCTCCTTCGCAGAGAACAGTTGCGCCACGCCCGCCCTTCGTCAGTCCGACAAGCGCACATCCGTAACGCGCTTTAATCTCGGCGAGTGCAGCGCGGTCGTCTTCCACGCCTGTCAAGAGGCGCGGGAATTCTTTGGATGAAATGAGAACATCAATCAACGGCAAAAGCTCGGGCAATCCTTCATAGACGTTATCAATATCAGCGGAAACGATTGTGCCCGCCGCTCGCGCTGCTCGCGCCATGCGCGCGCAGGCTAAGGGGTCGTGCGAATCAATGTGCAGCACGCGCGCTCTTCCAGCCAACTCAACGGGCGCATCTTGGATAGTGTAAGCAAGGCGCTCGTCACGATCCCATAGCACGGTGCGCTCGCCTCTTTTCGCTTCGATAATAATAATGCCGACTTGCGTGCGTGCGCCGTCTATGACTTCCGCAAACTCAACGTCAATGCCTTCATCCTTCAACGACTGCAAACCAAAGCGGCCTTCCGCGTCCGTGCCGAAGCGCCCGGCATAAGTGGTTCGCATTCCCAGACGCTGCAACGCGACGATGGCGGTTGCTGTTTGCCCACCCGCTCCTTGCTTGTACTCACTCAGCCGCGTATTCGTATTGGAGTCCGGATACTTAGGCATGACCAAGAGATGGTCTACCGCGTTGACACCAAAGCCTGCCGCGTCAAATGCTTTTTCAGTCGTAAGTTTGAATGGGAACTGCACTAATGTCTTCTCCCTGATTTGGAAAGAGTTCCGGAAGGGTGCGACGCGCACGGGTCGCTGAGCAAGGCAGAACTATTGGTGATACCGCTCAGAGCTTATGCAATCTGTCAACTGACCTTTTGCCGGTAAGGTTGGCTGTAATGGGTCGCCCAATCAACGAGGTTGAGGTTGACGATGCTGTGAGTTGCCTGCTTGGTGTCAACATCAACAATCATGTACGCATCTTCGTCGTAGCGCGTCGAACCCATGACGTAATGCTGCGGACCGAAGGTGCGCGCGAAGTTGTACCACTTGTGCTTGTGACCCGAGACGACGAATTGGATGTTTTCCTTGTATCGCTTGAGTAAGGGGAGAATGCCGTAGTCGCGTACCTCCGTATCACGAACATCAATGAGCGGGTAGTGTATGAAGACGAAAGTAAGTTTACGCTTGCGCAACTGTGCTTCAAACCAATTGAGTTGCTCCTCGCCGAGCGAGCCTGCGCCGCGATTGTACTCCGAACTTGTGGGGTTCCACGTATTGCCGATGAAGTTATTAAGGTGGATGAATTTGTAACCGCGATGCTCAACCGCGTAGTAAGGCTTGAGACCTAACTTCGCTTGAAACAGGTCATGTGTCATCTCGCGTGAGACTTTAGGCACGGCATAATCGTGGTTGCCGAAGCCGACGTTGACGGGGGCATGGAAGCCGTCGGTCAGTGTCTTCGCGTTATCTATCCGTGTGCGATTCTTGAAATAGAAGTCGTAATCAACTGACGGATAATCGTGGAAGTAATCGCCGACGAGGAAGCTCTGCTCGACCGCAGGATTCAAACTGTTAATTAACGCGCGGGCTTTCTCTAAACGGGCGGTCGTCTTGAAGATCGTCTCGGTGTCAAGCGCGTTGCCCTCGGGTCCTTTGTAGAAGTCGTCAATGATGTGCGTGTCGGCGATGATGGCGAAGCGGAAGAAGCGACTGTTAGCTTCAGGAATGGTGCCGCTTCGCTGCGCGCTGGTAACTTCTGCCCCGTGAAAGGCGAGCGGTGCGTCGAGCATTGTCAGCGCACCGATCAGGGCTCCCGTTTGTAGCAGAAACCGGCGGCGCGGAAGTGTGTTCCGCTCCGCCGGTTCGTTCGTGAGAGGTTTTTCGCTTTCCATTTCAACTGAGTTCTTTACGTCACTGC
Organism: Pyrinomonadaceae bacterium; assembly: GCA_013813825.1. Classification (GTDB taxonomy): domain Bacteria; phylum Acidobacteriota; class Blastocatellia; order Pyrinomonadales; family Pyrinomonadaceae; genus JACCRA01. The sequence goes on from JACCRA010000346.1 coordinate 2,975, forward strand.
TGCACGGCGATTAGAAATAAAGCTTTAGCGCAAATTGAATTTCGCGCGCGGGGAACGCGCTCGCGCGCAAGAATGTGCCGAAGGTGCCGCCGATGGCGTTACCGCTTGCATCGCGTGTGATGTTCGAGGCATTTGTGTCGGGCACGCCAAAGTTGGAGTGGTTGAAGAGATTGAATGCCTCTGCGCGGAACTCCAGTCGCGTCGTTTCATTCCAGAGCGGGAATTGCTTGTGAAGACCTAAATCCGCTTGGAAGAAGGCGGGGCCCCGGACGATGTTGCGCTCGGCGTTGCCGAACGGCTGGCTACGGTCTGTGGGGATTGCCACAGCGTTACGATCAAGATAGAGATCAATCGTGCTCCCTCCAGATGGTACGAGGTTGCCTATGATGTTCGGGCGATAGCTGAGTACGGTACTGACCTGGTTTGCCGTCGGCAAGTTGTAGGTGAGGTTCCCGACCTGCCCGCTCGTCATCGTGTTGATGAGCGTTAGACGCCAGCCGCCGAGCACCGCGTCAACAATTCGCGGAGCGTTTCTGCCAAAGCGACGTTCTTTGCCGAACGGCAGATCAAAAACGACGCTCGTCGTGTTGTTAATGGGTTGGTCGT
>JACCRA010000365.1 GCA_013813825.1 Pyrinomonadaceae bacterium
TTGCGATGCGGACGACGACAACGACGGGCAAACGGACGCCGACGAAACAGCCTGCGGCTCGAACCCGCTCTCCGCCGCCAGCAAAGCGACGGATACCGACAACGACAACCGCCCCGACTGCGTGGACCCGGACGACGACAACGACGGCGTGTTGGATACGGCGGACAACTGCCCGCTGACGCCCAACCCCGGTCAGGACGATATGGATGGCGACGGCATCGGCGACGTGTGCGATTCGCAAACCATCCCCACCTGTTTCGGCAGAACCGCCACCATCACCGACAACTCGCCGGGCGACCGCGATTCGCGCATCGGCTTCATTCGCGGCAGCAACGGCTCGGACGTGATCATCGGCACGAACAACGCCGAAGTGATTGACGGCGGCAACGGCGACGACCTCATCTGCAGCTTCGGCGGCGCAGACCGGATTGAGGACGGCAACGGCAACGACCGGATTGATGCCGGCAGCGGCGACGACGTCATCAACGACGGCAACGGCAACGACACGATCATCGGCGGCGCGGGTAACGATGTGGTGAATGACGGCAACGGCAATGACCGCATCGAAGGCGGCGCGGGCAATGACACGCTCAACGCGGGCAACGGCAACGACGTGGTGTTGGGCGGCGACGGCGACGACACGCTGACGGGCGATGACGGCGACGACCGGCTCGAAGGCGGCGCGGGCAACGACCGGCTGACGGGCGGCACTGGAGCCGATTGCTTCAGCGGCGGGCAGGGCAGCGACACGGCGACCGACTGCAACGCCGGACAAGGCGACCGGAGAGACAACACGGTCGAGAGCGGCGCGTGTCCGGTGAGCGGCGCGTGCAGCGCCGCGAACCAGCCGTGAGATTGAAGCGGCGCGGGCGGCTGTTGAAATGCGCTTTGACACGCCGCGCTGCTTTAGAAATCAAGGCGACTGTATCCAGTCTGTCAATACCGGCAGATAGCGGCGGCAACTGGCGCGGGGCAGTCAAATAAGATTGCCCCGCCCACACTCGAAGGTGCCGATTGACGATGAAAGCGCGTTCAGAAAATCACGGACAGTCGCGCATGCGCCGGGCGGCATTACAAGTCAGGATTTGCGCCAGGCGGCGCAGGAGGCGGGCGCACACGGATTTGTTCTGAAAGACGATTTGCTCGCGCTTCGGTCAGCCATAACTCTGTCGGCAAGAACACACTCTCGCGGTCCGGCGCTCATTGAGCTCCGGACCGCCATTTTTTAACCTCAAATCTTCAAGTGTTGTTGATAGAGATGCAGCGACAACTGGCGACAGATCGAAACTCACCGGCGGCGGGGGCACATCACGCAAGCCAAACTTTTCGGCGAGTTGAAGATTCAAGACGACCCGCCGCTCGTCTATCTCGTCGCGCCGTTCCTTAGATTTCATCGCAGCTTTCACATGCTCGCCCGCCTCGTCGCGCCAGAGATCGAGATGTACCGCTTCGACCTCAACGAAGACTGGCGCGCGGGCGTCCGCGTCGTGCGCCGCGCGCGCGTTAGTTCCGAGTAATCGCGACGCGAGCTTTATCAACGTGAGCTGACATGATTCGCGGCTTCACTACCACGAATGAAAATAGAGAACTTACGTCCCTATTTTCATAGGAGTTCGACGTAAGCGGTGCGGCTCTGGCCGCCCGACCGTTTGAGCGATAGCTGCCGAACTCACGCTCATCAGTGATGGAAATTCGCCCCGCGTCCGGGCCGTTACCTATAGACTTTAAGAAAAACAATTTGACAGGATGAACAGGATCGACGGGATGAAGCAGAGATCAATCGCCGAAACCCGCTCATGTTTCTGTACTGCGTCTTGTTCATCCTGTTCATCCTGTCTATCTCTTTTTCTTGAATGCTATAGTTCTACGACTAAGAGTTGGCGTCTCCCGCAAATTTTGGTGATGAAATGGCGAAGCGCCATGAGTCCAGTCCTCACGGCGCTTCATCCATTTCGGGCAATGCAACCAGATTAGGAACGAGATAACCTCCATCGTTCTTCATTCGACCGGGATCGCGACCAAGCGCCCGGCGAACTCGGTCACGTAGAGCGTGCCGGTCTTCTCGTCGAGCGTCATCGAAGTCGGGCGGTTCAGGCAGTTGGCGATGACGGTCGGGGGACCATCGGGCGTCTCGAAGTGCAGCAGCAGCCCCGGTCTCAAGAAAGGCGGCACGAAAGGCGGCCCGACGCCAGAGGTGTGCTGGAGTACCAAGTAGTCGGTGTCGCCGCCTTCCTTAATTGGGAGTACGTCGATAGCCGTTTTGAGTCCGGTGATGAGCGGGGCATGATCGCCCGTCTGCGGATCAACCTGCTCGACGACCGACACATTCGGCGGGAAGGGGAAACCGAGGAAGAGCGTCACCAAAAGCTGGCCGTCAGAGTACGCGATGCCGGTCGGGACGGCCTCAACGACCGGCCCGCCAATAGTCCCGAAGAGCGGATTCGGGATCGGCGGGAAGGTCGCCAGCGTCGAGAACGCGCCCGTCGAAATATCGACCTGCCAGATCAAGTTCATGCCCCCGTCCGTGACGTAGAGTTGATTGCCGACGGCGACCAAGTCAAAGGGGTTTGAGACGCGGACGTTGGGCGGGAAGAACGGGAGCGGGTTGGGCGTGAAGTCGGGGAAGTTAGCCACCAACTCGATGGTAATTTTGTCGCCGCCGCCGTTCGACAGCCGCACCCGCTCGCCGGCGGCAAGCGCCTGTTGGTCGGCGAACGAGAGCGTGAACCCGCCCGTCCTCTTTTCGACGTTGGCGCTGAAGTGAACGGCCAGAATCGAACTGAAGATCGGCGAGGACGGGCCGTTCGGATTCGGCACTGCCGTCCCCGGAATGGGTTGTCCCATCGAATTGCGACCTATCAAGGCGACATCGCCCACTCCGATGGCGACGTAGAGAGTGCGCCCGCGCAGGAAGAGGCCGGCTGGCCCGGAGGGTTCATTGACATCGTTGATGCCCGACGGCAGGCCGTCCAGAAGCGTCCGGCGGTTGCCATCGAGGTCAACGATGGAGATGCGCCCCGAATGCAGCGCGGTCGTGCCGGTCTCCGAAACGAGCAGGTTGTTTTGGTTGGACTGCGTGATCCCAAGCGGGAGCCGGAGGCCGGAGGTCAACTCCGTCACGGGGCAAATGACCTGTGCATTAGCTTGCGCGCCCGCGAGCAACACGGTCGCGGCGACTAATGTCAGCGACAATCTGACTGAAGCGAGAAAACGAAGTGTGGATTTGTTCATGTGAGTCGCTCCTTATCTTAGGGCAGGATGAATCTCATTCGCCGCACTACGACGGGTGATGTCAATAGCTATTCCCCTTCTAACAGGGATACGCGGTCAGTTTGGCGGCAGCAAAGTCGGCAGCATCGCCGCCGTGTCAGGACGGTAATCCTGCGGCTGTGCTTGTGCTAATAGCTTTACGCCGCCTACGCACCTTCGCCGCGACTCCTGCTAAGCCGGTGCCGAGCAGCAACATCGTTGTTGGTTCAGGTACGGTGGTTATCGTTCCGTTGAAGTCAGCATGGGTATTTGATGTACCATCAGGATTGAAGGTTACTGTACCGGTGGCTAGGAGACTTCCACTAGCACCTGTGAAAAGACCCGTTCCACCCGTCAGCGTAAACGTTTCCGAAAAAGCCAAATTGGGCGGCGGTGTGGGCAGCGGCGCGACTGTTCCCAGAAAGGTGCCGAAGAAGGTGTTGCCGCCGCCGAAATCCCACGCGAAAAGACCGTCGAAGATGTTACCTGTCGCCACGTTGACGCAGTGACTTTCTGCGGCGGTGAACGCCCCCAAGTTAGAAGTCCCGGTGTGTGGCGGGATGGTCTGCAGTAGAAGCGACGGGGGAGCACCGCATCGGCCAATATCAGGAGCGGCTGGTGGTATATTGACCACATCACGACTGCCAATAAACGGTATGACATCGGCCTGCGCGATAGTGGCCGAACTGATGCACAGCAGGGCAATTGATAACGATGTGAAGATAGTTTTAGGCACGTGCATGATCTGTTTTCTCCCTTTCGTGACATTCTGACTCTCGCTTGTGAGAATCGATAGAGCGGGCCTAACGACGACAGAGACTTGCCAAAGGCTGCCGCTTCCGGTGAATATTTTTTGCTTTAGGCTGCCGTCCGGGACTAGAATCGTCCGGCAAGGAACTCATCCGTCCCAGACGGCAACCGCAGCTTTTCTGACTGCGGCGCGGAACATAGACTGAAACTTCGCCTCCGGTCTTTGGGAATTTCTCCAAAATTTCTCCAAAATTTCTCCGCCTCACCATGAGTCGTGAAATCAGGCATTTATATGAATTCGACGCTTTCCGTTTAGACCCGGCGGAGCGTCAACTGCTCCGTGATGGCGCGCCCGTGCCGCTCACGCCGAAAGTCTTTGAGACGCTCGTCGTGCTGGTTGAGCGCGGCGGGCATCTGGTGGAGAAAGAAGAGTTGCTGAAGTTGGTCTGGGCTGAGGCGTTTGTCGAAGAGGCGAATCTGGCCCGCTGCGTTCACACGCTGCGGAAAGCTCTGAGCGAGGAACACAACGGACA
>JACCRA010000386.1 GCA_013813825.1 Pyrinomonadaceae bacterium
GATTCGCAGCAACAGGCCGCGCGCCGTTTCGATGACACGCTCCATCTCGTCGGAGTTCAGTGCGACTCTCAACACGCCGCCCGGCGTGAACGTCGCGCCCGACCGCTCGGTGACGAGCGCGAGCAATTTGTCCGGCGCAACGCGCGCGCGCTCGCCGAGTTTGATCGCGATGCCGTTCGGCGTCCGATCAATCGAGACGGCCCCCACCCCCTCCGCCATCCGGCGCAGGCGCGCGTACTCGAACAGACTGTCAACCGGCTCCGGGATGCGTCCGTAACGGTCTTGCGTCTCGGCGCGAATCTGCGCCAGCGTCTCATCGTCGCGCGCCGAGGCGACCCGCTTATAAGCGCGCAACCGCTGTCCCATGTCCGAGATGTACTCATCAGGAATCGCGACATCGACATTGAGGCTGAGCGAGACGGAAGTTTCGTCCTGCACGTCCTCGCCGCGCAATTCCGCGACGGTGCGTTCCAGCATCTGCGTGTAAAGATCGAAGCCGAGCGCATCCATGTGCCCCGACTGTTGGCCGCCCAACAAATTTCCCGCCCCGCGCAATTCCAAATCGAGCGCCGCGATGCGAAAGCCCGCGCCCAAATCTGAGAATTCGCGAATCGCCGCCAGCCGCCGTCTGGCGATGGCCGTCAGTTCGGCCTCTGAAGGGATTAAAAGATAAGCGTAAGCCCGGCGATTGGAGCGCCCGACGCGCCCGCGCAGTTGGTAGAGTTGAGCTAAACCGTAATGATCGGCACGGTTTATGATGATCGTGTTCGCGCGCGGGATGTCTATTCCGTTCTCGATGATCGTGGTTGCCACCAGCACATCGTGCTTGTAGGCCATGAAATCGAGCATCACCTGCTCCATCTCTTTTTCGTTCATCTGGCCATGCGCGACGACGACGCGCGCCTGCGGCGCTAACCGGCTGACGAGCGCCGCGATAGTCTCTATCGTCTCGACCCGATTGTGAATAAAAAAGACCTGCCCGCCGCGCCCCAACTCCAACTCAATCGCCGACTTGATGACCGATTCGGAAAACTGTACTACCTGTGTTTGAATCGCCAATCGATCTCGCGGCGGGGTCTCAATCACGGACATGTCGCGCAACCCCATCAGAGACATGTTCAAGGTGCGCGGGATTGGCGTCGCCGTCAGCGTCAGCACGTCCACTTTCTTCTTCAACTGTTTGAGCCGCTCCTTGTGCGCGACGCCGAAACGCTGCTCCTCATCGACGACCACGACGCCCAGATCGCGGAAGCTGATGTCCTTTGACAGTATCCGGTGTGTCCCGATCACGACGTCGATCTCGCCCGTCTCGATGCGCTTGACGATCTCTTTCTGCTCCTTCAGCGAACGAAAGCGCGAGAGCAACTCGATCTTCACGGGGAACGTGGCGAAACGCGCGGTAAAAGTGTCGTAGTGCTGATAAGCCAACACAGTCGTCGGCGTTAGCACCGCGACCTGCTTCGACTCCATCACGGCCTTGAACGCGGCGCGCATCGCCACTTCGGTTTTGCCGTAACCCACGTCGCCGCATAGCAGACGATCCATCGGCGTCGTCGCTTCCATGTCACGCTTGATGTCCTCGATGGCGGTCTCCTGATCCGGCGTCGGCGTGTACTCGAAGCCTTCCTCGAACTCACGCTGCCACGGGCTGTCGGCGGCGAAGGCATAGCCGGGCACTAACTTTCGTTCGGCGTAGAGCCGCAATAGTTCGTCGGCCATGTCGCGCATCGCGCGCTTGGCTTTGGCTTTCGTCTTTTGCCAGCCGAGGCCGCCGAGTCGGTCCAACGTCGGCTCGTGCCCCTCCGCGCTCGAATACCGCTGGACCAGATCGAGCCGCTCGACCGGGACGTAGAGCTTCGACTCTTCGGCGTAGAAGAGCAGCATGAACTCGCCTTTGCGGCCGGGGCCGAGATCGAGCGTCTGCAACCCGCCAAAGCGCGCGAGGCCGTGATCGATGTGAACGACGTAATCACCGACTTTCAGATCGCGGAAGTCGGATAAGAAAGCGGCTGTTTTAGATTTCCGCTGCTGCCCTTTCTTGGACCCGGTCGTGGCGGCCGTCGTCCCCAAAGCGCGATGCTCAATTGTTCCGTCGCTCGCTTCATCGAAGAGATCGATTTCGATGTGGACGATGAGTCCCGCGTCCGGCAACTCGAAACCGCCGGTCAGGCGTCCGGCCGTTACTACCGCCGCCGTTGCGGTCTGTTCGCCGGCCAGCGGATCAGTCTCGCCCGCGAGCGCCAGCCGCGCGTTGACGTTGTAATCGGCCAGCATCTCGGCGACGCGCTCGGCCACGCCCGCGCTCGGCATCACGAACAACACGGCTGCCCCCTGCGGCTGCCGCGCGAGCGCCCGCCGCACGTCCGCCGCCATGTCCGGGATGCGCCCGTGATAGCGCCGCGCCGCGCGGCTCGGCCATTCAACTTCCGGCGCGCTTTCAATTGCCGGGAACAGAAAGAGCGGAGCCACGCGCGCTGCACGAGCACGCCCGATCTGAACATCCGGCGTCTCCACCTCGCCCGCGAATCGCTCATCGGTGATCGCCGCCGCGCGGCCCAAAGCACGCAACTCCACGCGCGCCAACTGCTCGGCGCGTTCGCGCAGTTCCGCCGCCGTCAGGAACAACTCGTCGGGCCGCAGACTGATCTCGTCGGCGGCCTCCGTTTCGGCGTGGCGCGTTTGCAGTGTCTCGTAAAAATTGCCCAAGTAGCTTTCGATTCCAGCCGGCTCGTCAACGATTAGCAGAGCCTCGCGCGGCAAATAGTCGAACGCGCTCGCGTCCATATCTTTGACGAGCGGGATCAGCCACTCCCAGCCCGCGAACGTCTCGCCATCGTCGGCGTAGATGGTGTGATCCTTCAGCGTCCGCGCGTAGCGCTCCGCGCTAAAACGCTCGCGCGCCAGTTCCGCCCACAATTGAAAATCCTCCGCGCTGGCGGCGAACTCGCGCATCGGCACGATCTCGATCTCTTTCAACTGCCTAACGGAAAGCTGCGTCTCCGGATCGAACTCGCGCAGACTATCCACCGTGTCGCCGAAAAATTCGACGCGCACCGGCGCTGCGCTCGCCGGCGACCACACGTCCAGAATCCCGCCGCGCAACGAAAACTCTCCGACCGCAGCGACCGGGTCTTGCCGCACGTAACCGGCGTCGAGCAATTGTCCGAGCAACTCTTCCGGCGCGTGCTCCTCGTCGCGTCGGAGCACCGCGCCCGCCCGCAACAAATCCGCCGGACTGATGGTGCGCCGCGCCAATGCCCGCGCCGTCAGCAGCATCAGCCGCCCTTTTCCGCGCGCCAGATGCCACAGTGCCAGCGCCCTCTGCTCCAACACTTCCGCGTGTGGTGACGCACCCGCATATGGATCGCTCTCCGAAGCCGGCAACAGCAACACGTCCGCGCCATCGTCATCGCCTTCGCCGCCGCGCAAAGCGTCGCGCCAGAAACAGAGATCGTGATTCCACGCCTCAAGGTCGCGATTCGCCGCCACAACCACCGCGAGGGGACGATTGGTTTCGCGGCCGAGCAGCGTCACCGCCAAGGCCCGCGCCGCGCCCGCCGTCAGCCCGCTGATTGAGACGATGCGCGCCCCGCCACGCACCTCATTCAAGAGCCGCGCAAACTCCGCTCCCTCCGTCACGCGCCGCAAAATGCCCCGTATGGTTGAACTTTGTGTAATCGTACTACTCATGGCTTCAAGAATTTCCCGCCCGCGCTTGTTTGACGACCGCGTTGATAAATGTCGTCTTCGCCTCCGTGTCAGCCCCACGATGATCGCCGTGCCGCGCGGCTAAATGTTTCATCAACTATTCCGGCTTCACGGCTTTGATTCGTTCAATGATGCCTGTCGTCGAAGCGCCTTCGACAAACGGTAGCGCCAGCACGCGCCCGCCGGCCGCTTCGACTTCCTCGCGCCCGTGGATTTCGTCAATCGCATAGTCGCCGCCTTTGACTAAGACATCGGGCAATACCTCCGCGAGCAATTTGCGCGGCGACAACTCATCAAAGATTGTCACGTAACTGACCGCGCTCAAAGCCGCGAGCATCTCGGCGCGCTCGGCCTCATTCATGATCGGGCGATTTGCGCCCTTCAACTCGCGCACGGCGCGGTCGCTGTTAATCGCCACCAACAGCGCATCGCCGAGCGAGCGCGCCGCCTGCAAATAGCGCACATGGCCGACGTGTAGAAGGTCGAAGCAACCGTTGGTAAAAACCAGCCGCTGATCTCCGGCACGCAGGCGCGCTCGTGCGTCGCCGAGGCGCTTTCGCGTCAGTATCTTTTCGTCCATGATGGCTGAAAGAGAATTTAACACGTCCCGGCCGAGCGCGCCTCCCGGTGCTAAAGTTGCACACTGATTGCTGACCGCTGACGGCTTCTCTATAATCCGTGCTCATTTCAACAGAGGCAATTTAAACG
>JACCRA010000390.1 GCA_013813825.1 Pyrinomonadaceae bacterium
GGTGTGCGGCACGCTTGTTACAGGCGTCCGAAGCGCCGTTCATTGGAGAGTCGTCACACCCGCCCGGCATGTTCCATCTTCGCCGTAAAGATTACAGTGAAGATGACCCGCGTACACCTATAAGTCATTCGACCGGACGCGCCAATAGCATTCTTTTCAACATTCTTCCTTCGGCGTATCTTGAATGGCATTCGCGCCGGTCAATTCCGGCGTTGGGCATTCTTATGAATGTTTTTCATCGGTCATTTCTTGTGACTCTCCTCTGTGTCTTCACATGGTCGCTGTGATAAACAATCAATTTGAAATTTTCAGCGAGGCTTCACATGTCAACTCTGCCGATTCACAAAAAATATAATTGTCAGGAGGCATCCGCCGTGTACTTCAAGCAGTTTTACCTCGCGTGCCTCGCGCACGCCTCGTACCTGATCGGGGCGGATGGCGAGGCGGCCGTCGTCGATCCGCAACGCGACGTGGACCAGTATCTCGCGGAGGCCGAAGCCAACGGCTTACAGATCAAGTACGTCATCGAGACGCACCTGCACGCCGATTTTGTGAGCGGCCACGGGGAACTGGCCGCGCGCACCGGGGCCGAGATCGTGATCGGCGAGCGAGCGGGCGCGACATTCCCACACCGCGCCGCGCGCGACGGCGACGAATTGCAAATCGGCCGCGTGACCTTGCGGCTCATCGAGACGCCCGGCCACACGCCCGAAGGCATCTCCGTTCTGGTCATCGATCAGAGCGTGTCGGACCAGCCGCGGAAAGTGTTGACCGGCGACACGCTCTTTATCGGCGACGTGGGCCGGCCTGATCTCGCGGGGGCCAAAGGCTACACGCCGGAGACGATGGCCGCGATGCTCTACGACACATTGCATGAGAAGTTGTTGAAGTTGGACGACGCGGTTGAGGTTTATCCGGCGCACGGGGCCGGCTCGATGTGCGGGCGCAATTTATCGAAGGAGACCAGTTCGACCATCGGCCAACAGCGGAGTTTGAATTACGCGCTCGCGCCGATGTCGAAAGATGAGTTCGTGCGGATGATGACGAGCGACTTGCCGGAGCAGCCCGCTTACTTTTCGCGCGACGCCGAGATCAACCGCGCCGGGGCGAGTGCGCTCGCCGATTTAACCCGTCCCGCCGCCCTGTCGCCGGAAGGGGTCGCCGCATTCGCCGCGCAATCAGGCAACGTCGTGCTCGACGTGCGCCCGGCGGCGGACTATGGCGCGGGGCACGTCCCCGGCTCGATCAACATCGGCCTCGGCGGGCAGTTCGCGACGTGGGCGGGCAGCCTCATTCTGCTAACCGCGCCCGTCGTGCTCGTCGCGGCGGACGAGCAGCAGATCGACGAGGCTGTGATGCGTCTCGCGCGCGTCGGCATCGAAAACGTGAAAGGCTACTTGAGCGGCGGCATCAGCGCGTGGCGGCGAGCCGGGCAGGAAGCGGCAATCATTCCTCAAATCAGCGTCGCGGAATTGCGCGAGATGATCGGCGCGGAAAGTGCTCCGCAAGTCGTCGATGTGCGTCGCCCCGCCGAATACGAGGGCGGCCACGTCCCGCGCGCCGTCGCCGCACCGCTCTCGCATTTAGAGCGGACTCTCGCCGGTTTGCCACTGGACCCCACGCGGCCCACCGCCGTCATCTGCGCGGGCGGATATCGTTCGAGCGCCGCCTGCGGTCTCCTCGCACGGCAGGGATTCAAGCATCTCTACAACGTCGCCGGCGGCACGGGCGCGTGGCAGGGCGCAGGCTATGAGGTCGAAGCGACGGCGGCGAAATAACGAATGCGCCACCGGACAGGCACGACGAGGCGCGGGCGTTCAAGACTTTGCAAGGCGTGTGGGCCAACGTGATTTCAACCCCCGGCGCGGCGCGCGCGGCGCGGACGCAGTTCGAGACCGGCTTCGGCGACGCTTTGATCACTTACGAGTTGGAAGGTCTGTTGATGAAGGAGGCCGTCGCGGCCGTCGAGATGGTGGTGCCGCAATCGACTATTTTCAGCGAGCACCCGGCCGTCGTCGTGGATCGCAACGTCACGCCCGCCGAGCGCCCAATCGTTGATGCCTTCATGCAGTTTCTATGGAGCGATGTGGCACAGCGCGCCTTCATTTCGACCGGGCCTACGAGAGGCTGACGTTGCAGTTCGCTCTCGTCGCGCGCCAGCCCGGCGCGGCGGGCGAGCCGTCGCTCTACAACGTCACGATCAATACCCCTGAGAAACGCCTCGGCGTCGCCATCGTCGTCACGCGCCCGAAGCCCGAAGCGGCTGCCGCCCGCCTTCACGTCGGCGCTCGCGTCGCCGTCAGGCTGATGGCTTTCCGCGTCCTTCCCAACTTTGCACTCGCCTCCGAGCGCGGCGGGAAAATCATCGACGCTTAGGTTCACCACAGAGGATTCACAGTAGATCACGCAGCGTAGCGCAGCCTTTCTGTGTGATCTCCGTGGCTACAGCTAAAGTTCATGGCAGGCTCTCGCGAGCGATGATCACCGCGCCGCCGCTTCCACCTCTTGCGACTCGTCCGGCGAGGTTCTCATCCCCTTTGCTCAAATGGACTATTCGCTTGAATCCTTCCATTGACGATGCTCGTATGTTAAGACATCTGTTTTCGACATGCGCGCCTGACGAGGCTCCTCGCTCCCGCCAGACCTACATGCCCATCGACGAGAGACGCGCTCTCGTTATTGTTACGCCACCAACCGGTCACAAAGAGATGAGTCGTGCGGCCTCTTCATGTTGTGACGCATTTTCTATCGGAAAGCAGTGTTCCTGCTTTACTTGGGTAGAGGTGTGTCGTGGTCTGAACCCGCATACTTCACTCAAGAGGAGGATCACATGTTTCACCTATCTCATCTAAGAAGCCATGCCAAGCTGCTGGTTGGTCTGATACTGGCGCTGGCCGTGTTGTTGAGTTGGGCCGGCTCGCTTAATTACTCGTTGTCGAGTCAAGCGGCGCGGTCAGACATCGCTAACAAAGTTCGCTCCGTAAACCCGGCAGCCGGGCCGGAATCTATCCCCGCACCGACTGAGCCTGACGAGACGACGCGAACACGTGTGAATGAAGCATACGGCCAACTGCCCTTGAGCTTTGAAGCCAATCAGGGACAGACCGACCCGCAGGTGAAGTTCCTCTCGCGGGGCAGCGGTTACAGTCTGTTTCTCACACCGACAGAAGCGGTACTCAGCCTGAAAAAGAGTCCACAGTCCAAAGCCCAAAGTCCAAAGTCTAAAGTCCACAGGTCACGGACTCCAGACTCCAGACTCCAGACTCCAGACTCTTCCGCGGTGTTGCGGATGAAGCTCATGGATGCCAACCCGCAGCCACAACTCGCCGGTCTGGATGAATTGCCCGGCACAAGCAATTACTTCATCGGCGACGATCCGGCGA
>JACCRA010000408.1 GCA_013813825.1 Pyrinomonadaceae bacterium
AGCGGAGCGTCATCCACCGTGTAAGCCGAGTTGGCGTCAACCATCAAGCGGATGTCCGGGAAGCTCGCCCGGACGCGCGCGACGATTGATTGATCCCATCCCGGCTTGATCTTGATCTTGATGCGCCTGTATCCGGCCGCCACCTCGCGCCCGATCTTCTCAAGCAGAATTTCCGGCGAGTCCTGAATGCCGATGGAGACGCCGCATTCGATCTCCGCGCGTGTGCCGCCGAGCATTTTCCAGAGCGGTTGACCACTGCCGCGCGCCGCCAAGTCCCAACACGCGGTCTCAATGGCCGCCTTCGCCATGCGGTTGCCTCGCACCGGCTTCATTAAATCGAAAATCTCCGCTGGGCTGCCAACGATTCGCCCCAACGTCATCGGCACGAGATAAGTCTTCAACACTTGCCACGCGCCTTCGTACCATTCCTCCGAGTAGAATGGCCCTTCGCCGGCGGTGCATTCGCCCCAACCTTCCGCGCCGTCCTCGTCGCGCACGCACGCCAGCACGATGACGCGCTCGGTCGTGCGCCCGAAACTGGTCTCGAAGAAATGCACCAACGGCAGGCGGATTTCCCTCAACTCGATTGAAGCGATCTTCACTTTCCCAACTCCCGAAAAACAAGAAGACGGCACGATGGCCGTCCGCTGAAATTATTATATTTTTGAATGAGTGGTCATGTCGGATGCTTAATTTCACATTCACGCCGAGATGTGATCGACGTTGATGTCCGGCCCTAAATTCTCCGTCGTCGTGATGGCTTCACCTGTGAGCGCGGCGTGCAGCGTGTGCCACGAAAGGCTCGCACATTTGACGCGCGCCGGAAACTCGCGCACGCCCGCGAAAATCGTCAACCGCCCCAGATTGTTCGGCGTTCCCTCTTCGTCCAACTCGCCCGTCACCATCCGGTGAAATTCGGTAAAGAGCGATTCGACTTCCGCTCTCGTTTTGCCTTTCACGCTTTGCGTCATCATACTCGCCGCCGCCTTCGAGATGGCGCAACCCGATCCCTCGAAGCTAACTTCCTGAATCACGTCATCTTCCAGTTGCAGATAGACGGTCAACTGATCGCCGCACAGCGGATTATAGCCTTCTGACTTCCGATTAGCCGTCTCCAACTGGCGGAAGTTACGCGGCTTCTTGTTATGATCCAGTATGACCTGCTGGTACAGTTCGCTTAGTTCAGACACTTTAACTAAACACCTCAATCACCTTTTGCACGGCGTTCACCAGTGCGTCGGCCTCTGCCTTCGTATTGTAAAACGCGAATGAAGCGCGAGCCGTCGCCGGCACGTTCATCCGTTTCATCACAGGCTGCGCGCAATGATGGCCGGCGCGAATGGCGATCCCTTCTTGATCGAGAATCGTGCCCACGTCGTGCGGGTGAATTTCGTCGATCACGAAAGCCAGCACGCCCGTCTTCTCGCGCGCCGTGCCAATCAGGCGCACGCCTTCGATGGCTGAGAGTTTTTCCGTCGCGTAAGCCAGCAATTCCTGCTCGTAGGCGTGCGCGGCTTCGCGGTCGATGCCGTTCAGAAAGTCGATGGCCGCGCCGAGGCCGATCTGCGAGGCGATGGCCGGCGTGCCGGCCTCGAACTTGTTGGGCAGGCCGGCGTAAGTCGTCTTCTCGAACGTCACCGTGCGGATCATGTCGCCGCCGCCGAGGAACGGGTTCATCCGTTCCAGCCATTCGGCCTTGCCATAGACGACGCCGCTGCCGGTTGGCGCGAACATCTTGTGGCCGGAGATGACGTAGAAATCACAGTCCAAATCCTGCACGTCGATGGGCAAATGCGGCGCTCCCTGCGCGCCGTCCACCAGCAAAGGGATGCCCTGCTTGTGCGCCCGCGACGTCATCTCTTTGATCGGGTTGATCGTGCCGAGCGCGTTTGAGACGTGCATCACGGCGACGAGCTTGGTCCGCTCGTTCAAGAGCGCCTCGTATTCGTCAAGCAGCAACTCGCCCGCGTCGTTCATCGGAATCACGCGCAGCCGCGCGCCCTTCTCCTCGCAAAGCATTTGCCACGGCACGATGTTGGCGTGGTGCTCCATCGCCGAGACCACGATCTCATCGCCCGCGCCGACGAACTTGCGCCCGTAGCCGTGCATCACGAGGTTAATGCCTTCGGTACAACCGCGCACGAACAGGCACTCGCGCGACTCGCGCGCGTTGATGAAGCGCCGCACCTTTTCGCGCGCGCCCTCGTAGGCGGTCGTCGCCCGCTGGCTCAGATAATGAACGCCACGGTGGATGTTGGAATGTTCTTCTTGCAGATAGCGGCTGCCGCGTTCGATCACCACCTGCGGCACTTGCGAAGAGGCCGCGTTATCGAGATAGACGAGCGGCCGATTGTTCACCGTCTGCCGCAGCACCGGAAACTCTTCGCGGACGCGGGCGACATCCCAAGCGGGTTGAGTTAATCCTTCAAGCACTTTTTCGGTTGCGATCATGTGATAAATTTCAGGCTTCGAGGCGCGCGTGTAAACGACTCAGGAGCGCCTCGTCAAGCTGCCTTTTGATCGATTC
>JACCRA010000457.1 GCA_013813825.1 Pyrinomonadaceae bacterium
AGGAGAACTCGAACAGCTCGCTCAAAAAAGAGGATGTCATCGAAGCCGCGCTCAAGGCCAACACCATAATCTACTGCGTCGGCATCGGTAGCGGCACACTGGACGAAGGCGCGCTCAAAAAAATCTCCGAGCGCACCGGCGGGCGCGCCTACTTTCCCGAAGACGAAACTGAACTGGGCGTCGCCTTCGCGCAAATTCAGCAGGAGTTGCGCTCGCAGTATCTCGTCACCTACTCGCCGGCGAACAAAGCCCGCGACAACTCATACCGCCAATTGCGGATCGAGATCGTCAACCCCGTGTTGAAAAAACAAAAGCTGAAACTCTCGTACCGGCAAGGCTACTTCGCCCGCCCGCCCGCCCCGCCCGCGCCAAACAACCGGACGACGAATCGTACACTTGCGAAGCCGCCGCGCCGACCGAAGCGGAAATGACAGGGGAGACGGGGAGAAGGGGTGGAAAAGGAGTAACGGACTAAGTGCGTTGATAATCTCCCAGTCTCCCAGTCTTCCAGTCGCTTTGCCTTTTGCCTTTTGCCTTTTACAATGCCGGCAGTCCGCTCTCCGCAACACGTTGTCAAACTCTCTTCACTTGAGGAAGGATTTTCTCCGCCCATGCGTCATCACGTTGTTATCGCCCTCTCATTGTTATTGCTGATCGCGCCCGCCGCGCCGGCACAGTCGAAGGCCGCGCCGAGCGATAAGTTTCGGCAGTTGGAAGAGATTTTGCCGACGCCGAACGAATACCGCGCCGCTTCGGGCGCGCCCGGCCACCGCTACTGGCAACAGCGCGCGGACTACACCATTGATGTCGAGATCGACGACGCCACGCAGCGCCTGCTCGGCAAGGAAACCATCACTTACTACAACCAATCGCCCGACACGCTGAACTACCTCTGGCTCCAACTCGATCAAAACATCTTCGAGAAAAACTCGGACGCCAATCTGACCCGCACCGGGCCGGAGCAACTGACGCGCTTCTCGCTCTCGCAACTCGAAAATCGGCTGTATAACGAAACTTTCGACGGCGGCCATAAAATCACGTCCGTGCGCGACGCGCGAAACGCACCGCTCAAGTACACCGTCGTCAAGACGATGATGCGGATCGATCTGCCTCAGCCGCTCGCGCCCGGACAACAGACGCAGTTCTCTGTCGATTGGAATTACAACATCAACGACGCGCGCCGCATCAGTTCGCGCTCCGGCTACGAGTTCTTCCCGAAGGATGGCAATTACCTCTACGAGATGGCGCAGTGGTTTCCGCGCATGGCCGCTTACAACGACGTATCGGGCTGGCAACACAAGCAGTTTTTAGGCGCGGGCGAGTTCACTTTGGAGTTCGGCAACTACCGCGTGCGGATCACGGTTCCGAACGATCACGTCGTCGGCTCGACCGGCGTGCTGCAAAACCCGAACGAGATGCTGACGCCGGAACAGCGCCAGCGATTGAAGCAGGCCGAGACGGCGAAAGAGCCGCTGAAGATCATCACCCAAGCCGAGGCCGAAGCGGCCGAGCGCGGCAAGCCGACCGGCAAAAAGACGTGGGTTTTTCACGCCGACAACGTCCGCGATTTCGCGTTCGCCTCGTCGCGCAAGTTCATCTGGGACGCGCAACTCCATAACGTCGAAGGCAACCGCGTGATGGCAATGTCGTACTACCCGAAGGAAGGCAATCCGCTGTGGGAGCGTTACTCGACGCACGCGATTATTCACACTCTCAACGTCTATTCGCGCTACTCGTTTACTTATCCGTACCCGATTGCGATCTCCGTCAACGGCCCCATCGGCGGCATGGAATACCCGATGATCTGCTTCAACGGCCCGCGCCCCGAACCGGACGGCACTTACACGGCGGGGACCAAATACGGACTGATCTCCGTCGTCATCCACGAAGTCGGCCACAACTATTTCCCGATGATCGTGAATTCCGACGAGCGGCAATGGACGTGGATGGACGAGGGGCTTAACTCTTTCCTGCAATACCTCTCCGAACAGGAGTGGGAGGAGAACTACCCTTCGTGGCGCGGCGAGCCGCAGAACATCGTCGAGTACATGCTCAGTTCGGCGCAGGTGCCGATCATGACCAACTCGGAGTCCGCGTTGCAATTCGGCAACAACGCCTATGGCAAGCCGGCGACGGCCTTAAACATTCTGCGCGAAACCGTGTTGGGGCGCGAGTTGTTCGACTTCTCTTTCCGCGAATACTCGCGCCGCTGGAAGTTCAAGCGCCCGATGCCCGCCGACTTTTTCCGCATGATGGAGGACGCTTCGGGCGTCGATCTCGACTGGTTCTGGCGCGGTTGGTTCTACACCACTGACCACACCGACATCGCGCTCGAACGGGTCCGACTGTTTACACCCGACACCTTGAATCCTGAAACTGATAAAGCCGCGCGTCAGAGAGAGCGCGCCGAACGCCCTTCAACTCTCTCGCAGCAACGCAACAAACCATTGCCCAAGCGCGTCGATCAGTTTCCCAGTTTGCGCGACTTCTACAACACTTATGATCAATTGATCGTGACGCCGCAAGAGCGCGAAGCCTACCAGCTTTTCGTCGCCACACTGACCGAACGCGAGCGCGAATTGCTGCAAACCGGCTTAAACTTTTACTTCGTCGATCTCAAGAACGTCGGCGGCCTCGTGATGCCCGTCATTCTCGAACTCGAATACATCGATGGGACCAGAGAAGAAATTCGCATCCCGGCGGAAATCTGGCGCTACAACAATACGGAAGTGTCGAAGATGATCATGACGAAGAAGGAGGTGCGCTCAATCACGCTCGATCCGCACTTGGAGACGGCCGACACCGATCTGGCGAACAACAATTTCCCGCGCCGTCCCGTCAAATCGCGTTTCCAACTCTTCAAGGAGCAGCAGGAGTTGCCCAATCCGATGCAGCAACTCGAACGCAAACCCGCACCGTCGCCGCTTACTCCGGCGGCCACTCCCACCCCTTCACCAACGCCGCGCAGTTGAAGGAGTGAATAATGAGACTTCGGCTTTTATTAACTGTAGGGCGCGTTTTTGTCGGGCGTGTTTTTGTCGGGGCAAGGCTAGTCCCTGCCCGTGTAGCTTCGATACTACGCGGGCAGGAACTAGCCCTGCCCCTACAATTGACTTCTTACTTTCGCGTTTCAACGTGCGTTGTCGGCTTGGCGATCAGTTTTTGGTGGTTGCCCGTCACCACCGGTGACGCGCACAAGTTCCATGCGAGCTTTACCGACATCGCTTACAACCCCGACGCGCGCGCCGCCGAGATCGTCATCCGCACATTCTATGATGATCTGGAAAACGTCCTCTCGAAGCGTGCCGGTCGCGATGTGCGGCTCGACAACTCGAAGGAAACCAACGCGCTGCTGTTCGCTTACGTGCAGGAGACCGTTCGGTTGAAGCGCGCCAATGGCCGCCCCGTCAAGTTTGCGTGGGTCGGGATCGAATCGCAGGTGGACATGGTGCGGATTTACGTCGAAGCGAAGATGCCCGGCGGCCTGCAAGGCGCGCAGATCAGCAACCTTCTGCTCTGCGACCTCTTCGAGGATCAAGTCAACGCCGTCAACCTCCGCGAGCAAGGCAAGCAGGCCGCGCTCGTTTTCAAGCCCGGCGATCAATTTCAGAAAGTCGAAGCCAAGTAAAAGTCAGATGAAGTTCCACATGAAGCATTTTAGCTTCTACATCCCCGCCCGCATGGGCTTCGTCAAAATCATCACCAACTAGCGTCCACGAAGCAACGGCCCGTGCAGGCGGCGTTCGGCATCGCTGACGCCGGGGATTTATGTTTGATTGTCTTCCTCGCGCGCACGCACTACCCAGATGCTCGCACGTTTAATGGCTTTTCTCACACCATCTGTTTTTTTGCCCACGACGCCCACGTGACCACGCGGCCCTTCGACCTCCTGTCGGACGATTTTCATGTTCTTCGCTTTGAGTACGCTAATAGGTATGGCGACAAGGCCATAACCGTCGTGACCTGCGAGCGCATTTTCGGGTTGGGCGCATTCGTCGGCTATGTACGCCGACATCGGTTGACCGTCCGGGTTATCCTCAAATGCGGCTGTGGTAGGACGAAAGTCGCCTGCGTTTTCCTCGAATTTATAATGCCAAGGCGGAATACGTCGCCAGAGGAAGGCAGTCTCGGGAAGTTCGATTTCTTCAAGGTCCAGTTCGTCAGGCAAGGGTGAGCAGTGCCTTTCACACTGGCTATCCGCGCGCCACGATAGTGCTAACTGCCCCGCGCACAACGGCGAGGTTAGTCGTGATCAAGTCCTCAATTCCATCATTAATTCCACGCAAATCCTCGTAAGATACGCGCACTTGGCCGGGCGACAGCGCGTCCACTTCCAACTCGATGCCGTGAATGTGCCATTCAAATTGGATGGTGCCACGCGGGGTGGGTACGAATTCGGGCAGGGGAGTGTCATCGCTCATCACGGAGTGCAGCGTGTCGAGGGCCGCGACGATTGAGTTCACCCGCACAGGACGCGCGCCATAGGAGTTCCAGTTCTGCTGTAGTTGGGTCAGCCGCGTAAGGCGTTGGATGGCTTCGCTCAGCCAAGTTGGCAGATCGCCATTCCACTCAACGACGGCTGTCACACCGGGTCCCAAGTGCTGGAGCGGGATGTGTCGCCTTCCTCCTGTCAGAGTCGCCTCAGGTCTAAACGCAAAGCTCCGCACGCTCGAAAGCACATCCTTTGCAGTGAGGAAGAAATCGTCGCCCGACGTTGTTATCTGCTCGTCAAAGCAAGGTACATCATATACCATGTTTTCTCTCCCAAAGCCGGTGCATAGCTTCCGTAGTTATTGATACGAATCCGCGTGTCACCCACTGATGCCCCGTTTCAAGTGAATTGTAAGCTCCTTCGATAGAGCCATCTTCCGGCCTGCATCGCGCAGTTAAGTTCAGCATAATCGCGGCTTTTTTATCGGCCGCCCGGAAGATTGGCGATGCCATCACATGAAGCCGCCCAATTGGCTCATTCTTAGTCCCCGGAATGATATAGCGGACGACGTAACGCACGTCCTCCGGTGCGGGTAGAAATGAGTCGCTATGACGTCCCGACCAGAAAGTAAAAACCTTGTCTAACTC
Organism: Pyrinomonadaceae bacterium; assembly: GCA_013813825.1. GTDB lineage: Bacteria > Acidobacteriota > Blastocatellia > Pyrinomonadales > Pyrinomonadaceae > JACCRA01. The sequence goes on from JACCRA010000457.1 coordinate 5,080, forward strand.
CGCGTGAGTTTCCCACCCTGCTCCCGCAACGATATGGTTTACGTAAGTCACCTCGCACTGATTGAAAAATAATTCGCCGAGCTTCTCTTGAGACACGAATTCCTGAAACTCGCGGAGTTCTAGCGCGAATGAATGGAACAGATGCCTGAAGCTAGGGTAGGTGTCCTCATCGTTAAGCTTACGCCAATTGTGGATCAGGCGGTCGGGCTGAATCTGCAACAATTGATCCCCGCGCTCATTCAGGAGCCAAGCCCTCCGCGCAGGCAGAGCATTAGAAAACTCTAGCCTGACGTTAAATTGTGCTGGCTCCTGCGACCCGAACTTCTCAAAGACCGGAGCAAGAGGCTCATGTTCTTCTACGCGAGGGAACTGATGGCGAAATTTTGCCCAAAGCAAGCCAACCTGTGGACCTCTCATATTCTCAATCGGTTCAAACTGGACAGAAAGTACCACTTCTGAAACCGGTGGCCTGCCGAAGTCCGGCGTCGGCGACAACTCGCTCCGCGTTCCTTGGGCGCCAGTAATGTCTACGGGATTTGACTCCAATTTACCCACCTAACTATATGTCAGGCGACCGCAATTAGATGTCCAATAGGTCGAGCGTGAGCGAAGCAACTTGTCGCACATCATATCGGTAGCCTATGCCGAAATCTAAGCTGACGGATCATGCCACCCGCATACACTCAGAGAAAATTCGGTCCGCCTTCTTTCACCTGCAAAATGAAAGCAAGGTTGTGCATTGATGTGTACATGCCGTGACATTATCACGCACGTTACCGGGGATACAAGCACAAAGGCATGGTAGGCTGTATGTAACACACGGCGGATTCAACTTGATAAGTGCAACTCCGCAACCATAACTTACCGCAGCGGTACGGTCGTCCGCCTGTTTTGGAAGCTCCATTGCCAGCAACAGTTATGCCTCTGACCAGTGGCGCTAACAACCATCCTCTGAACAGATAATTGAGTTGCACTTACAAGTTGAATTCACGCACAGTAAGATGCACAGGAGGAGCGTTTTATTGCACAGCAGATTATACTAACCTTTAGTGCTAGTTGACGCAGACGATTTCTGGGCTTCGCGCTCCACTTTACACATAAGACGCGGCAGATTTTAGTGCGGGTACTTCACTTCCTGAGATGTTGGCGGAGAAGCGGCGTGGGCATCTCAGCATCAGTGAACCAAGAGGGGCAAAAAAACCAGCAAAACAATCAGCACCAAAGATTAAATAATCAACTCACCTACTATCAACAAGCCACATGGGTTCACGGGCCAGCCGCGCGTTCAAATTCTTCCTGCTCCCCACGCTCGTTTTTCTCACTGTCGCCGGGGCGGCCTTCGTTATTTATCGTTACGGGCTGTGGCGCAAACCGGAGCTTACGAAGTTTGGCTGGCAGGCCGGCGTGTCGACGCTCGCGGGCGATGGCGCGCCGGGCCATGTGGACGCTCCCGCCAGTGGTGCCGGACAGGCGCGCTTCGCCGATCCGTTTGGCGTCGCCTTTGATGAGCGTAACGGCAACCTGTACGTCGCGGACGCGGGCGAAAGTAACAGCATCCGCGTCGTGACGAAGGAAGGCGCGGTGCGGACGTTGGCTGGTGGTAGCCGTGAAGGATTCGCAGACGGCGCGGGTGCGGAGGCGGCTTTTCACACGCCTTCGGGGATCGCCGTAGACGCGGGCGGCAACATTTACGTGGCCGACACCGGCAACAACCGTATCCGCCGGATCACGCCCGACGGGATGGTGACGACGCTGGCCGGCGACGGCGGCGCAGGCTACCGGGACGGGCCGGCGGTCGCTGCACAATTTGACGGGCCGCTCGGCGTCGCCATTGACCCTGCCGGGAACGTCTATGTCGCGGACGCTTATAACGACCGCGTCCGCGTGATCGGGATGGACGGTGAAGTGCGAACGCTGGCGGGAATCGGAGGGGCAGGCTATGCGGACGGAGATGCTCTCCTTGCCGCGCGCTTTGATACTCCTTCCGCCATCGCCGTCGCTCCCAACAACGAATTGATCGTCGCTGACACGGGGAATCGCCTGCTCAGGAAAGTATCAAACGGTGGGCAGGTCTCGACGATTGAGTTGACGGACGCTGGGGAAAGCGGTGGCGGCGGGCGCGTCTCGCTTTCCGCTCCTATCGGCCTCGCCGTGACGCACGATGGCTTTATCTACGTGACCGAAGGCAGTAGCGGCGGCGCGGGGCGCGTCTGGCAGGTGACGCCGGAGGGAGGGCGCGCTTATCGTCTGGCCGGCGGGAGCGCGGGCTTCGCCGATGGCGACGGGCGCGACGCGGTGCGCTTCAATCAGCCGGCGGGAGTGGCAATCGGACCCAACGGCTCGCTCTTCGTAGCCGACGGAGCCAACTACCTCGTTCGTCAACTGGTCCCCGTGACGGAAAGCGTGAGCGAGGCTTCGCCGCCGCCATCGCCACCGTCGCCGTTGTCGTCAACAACCGGCGGGGGCGTGCCGCGCCTGTCGGCGGAAATTGTGGGGGTCGCGAAAGACTTTCCGTGGCCCGTCGCTCCGCAAGCGCGCCGGCATGAAGTGGTGGCGACACTGGGCGAAGTGCGCGGCAGTTACGATGGCGAGAGCCGCCACCACTTGCACAGTGGCATCGACGTGCAGGCCGCCTACGGAGCGACGGTGCTGGCCGTCCACAATGAGAAAGTGACCAGCCCGGTGAGCAACTGGGGCTTCGGCAACTTAAACGAAGGTGTGCGCGTCGGGCTGTTCTCTTACATCCATCTGAAAGTCGGGCGCGACCGGCAAGACGAACCCCTCGAAGGGGACCAGTTCTCAGCGGCGACGATAGTGCGCGACGGAGAAGGGAAAATTGCGCGCGTGCGCGTGCGACGCGGGGCGCGGTTCCGCGTGGGCGATGCGCTCGGGACGGTGAATCGGATGTATCACGTCCATCTCAATTTCGGGCCGCCGGGCGCGGAAGCCAACCCGCTCGTGCTGCCGTTCGCTGGCTTCGCCGACTCAATCGCGCCGCGCATCGAGCGGGGCGGCGTGCAATTCCGCGATCAATCCGGCGCGCGTTTGACCGAGGCGCACGGGGGCAAGCTGATCGTGCGTCGCGGCGGGGGGCCGTTGCGGATCGTCGTGGATGCTTACGATCAGGTTGACGGCAACAGCGCGCGGCGACGACTCGGCTTGTACCGGCTGGGCTATCAACTACTGCACGCCGATGGCACGACGCCCGCCGCCCCCGGCTTCGACGCGCCGCAACCCAGAATTCTTTTCGACCGCTTGCCACCGTCCGACTCCGACGCCGTCAAGATCGCTTACGCCGACGAGAGCGGCATTACCGTGTACGGCAGCGCCGCGACGCGCTTTCTCTATGAAGGGACCAACGTCGTGCGCGGCGGCGAGGCTCGCGTCGCGTGGTGGGACGTGAGCCTCATGCCGCCGGGCGAGTACGTCCTGCGCGTCTTCGCCGCCGATCTGGCCGGCAACTTTGCCGCCGAAAACCGGGACGTGCCTCTCGTCATCGAATAATGATTGCCGTCTTCCGTCAATGCGGAAACAGTTCGCCTCAGCGATCTTGACGATGCGGCGGATGCCCTGCGGATTGACTTTGCTCATCCGCTGAAATAGTTTTGCCGTAACAAGAGGAGACGCTGATGAGCACCGCCAAAGAAGAGGTTGAAGCCTTACTCGATAAACTCCCGGATAACTGCTCGCTGGAGGACATTCAGTATCATTTATACGTCCTCGAAAAAGTTCGGAATGGATTGGCGGCGGCCGACACTCAAGGCACGCTAACTCAGGACGAAGCCGAAGAACGGTTGGGCCGATGGCTTACCAAGTAGAGTGGTCGCCGCGAGCCGTTGAAGATGTGGAAGCGATTGCGCTGTACATCGCGGCTGATTCCGTTTCGTATGCGGCGGCTGTGGTGAAAAAGATCATCGAGCCGACGCGCCGGTTGAGCCGCTTCCCGTTCGCCGGGCGCGTCGTACCGGAGTTTGACGGCGAGGCCATCTGAGAGCAGTTAGTCTATAGCTACTGCGTCATTTACCGGGTTGAAGGCAAAGCGATCACGATTGCGGCCGTGATTCACGGCAAGCAGCTTCTAGAATTGGAAATGCAGCCATAGCTTGATTTCAACTCAACGTCAAAGCGCGAAAGGTGAGATCATGTCGATCCCACCTTTCGCGCTTTCATCTTGCAGTCGGCTAACGCTGAAAAGGAAAGTCCCGCGCCGCCCGACACAGCGCGAGACTTCCTAGCCGGGCGCGCGTTAAAAAGTGCGCGCCCAGTTGCTCGTTGCGGGAACTAACAGTCGGCTTCTCTCGTCCGCGAACTCTGTCAGTGGTCCCGTAGTAAATTGTGGTTGGTCCCTTCCTTACTCCTTATCCGCGCGGGATGCCACAGCGGATTGGCTGCATTGTTGTGTTTCGCGCGAGGTTTGATTGCATCTCTAATGCTCCTGATTCGGCTTATGTTGTTTGCTGCTTCCAAGTAGGTTGTTTATGAAATGGCGGCGTGACCGCCACCGCCGCAACTCCCCTCCTTCACTACACGCACACAGTAGCGAAACCGACCTGAGAAAAACTTGAGGCGCGCAAAAAAGATAGAGAAAGCAAATTTCCGGCCTAAAATAGGCTTTTCGTATCAGTCTATAGATTCTTGAGAAATCCTTGAGTTTGTTGCAAGTGCGTGCGGCTGTATTGCGATCAAGTTGCGTAGCGGGGAAGTGAAAAGGCGAAGGGATAAATTAATGCTTGAGACCGTCGCTTAATAAGCGCACGCCCAGCACGAACAGAAAGATCGCGAAAGCGGGAGCGAGCAGGACGAAAGGTTGTTCGGCCAGGAGCGTTAAATCGCTGGCCGCCGACAGCATGTTGCCCCAACTCGGCTCCGGCTCTTGCAACCCGACGCCGAGGAACGAGAGCGCCGTCTCAGCGAGCAGGAATGCGGGCAGCAACAGCGAAGCCTGTACCAGCAACGGTCGCGCCGCGTTCGGCAGGATATGGCGGAATAACACGCGCGGCTGTGAGAGTCCGAGGCTGACGGCGGCCAGCACAAATTCGCGCTGGCGAAGCTGCAACACCAGTCCGCGCATGAGCCGCGCCATGTCCGCCCAGCCGATGGCGAGGAAAATCAGGACGAGCAACAATCCGGCGCTCCGAGGCGGCAGCGCCAGCGGGAAAGCCGCCCGCGCCGCCAGAATTAAGACGAGCGCGGGCAGCGCCATCATGGCATCCGCCGCGCGCATCAGCACCGCGTCCGCGCGCCGCCCCGCGTAACCGGCCACGCCGCCGATGAAGATGCCGAGCGCGCCGGCCAACAGTGTCCCCACGGGAGCGACAATGAGCGAGAAGCGAGCGGCGACGAGCAGGCGCGACCATCGATCTCGCCCGAGCGCGTCCGTGCCGAGCAGCGACACGCGCGGCAACGCCGCCGCCGCTGTCCCCGCCGTCCCCAACGCCTCCGCGTCAGAAGCCCCTCCGTTGTGCTTGACGCCGAAGAATCGCCGATTCGTCTGGAACAGTCCGAGCAGTTGATAAGACGAGCCACGCACGAACAGCGCGAGCGGGTAAGCGCGCGTTGCGTCTTCCGCGTAAGTGCGCGCGAGCGGATCGACAAGGCGACGCGCGTAGATGAACGGCCGCGCGTGCCAATTACCATTCGCGTCCTGAAAGCGAATTGTTGACGGCGGCGCGAGCGGCTCGCGGCGCAACTGCGAGCGGTAATCATAAGGCGCGAGGAACTCCGCGCCGAGGGCAAGCAGGTAAAAGCTCAAGATGAGGCTGGCACCGGCGAGCAACTTTCCGTGCCGCCGTAATAAAAGGTGAGCGCGCCCGCGCTTGGGGAAGGCCGCGAGGTCATCATGTGTCCGCGGATCGGGGTGTCTCGCTCGTTCGGGCGGCAGCAGCGGCGGCGGCGACGCGGTGGGATTGTTCATGCGACGTAATCGTGAGAAGCACGCTCGCAAGTTCTGGCGCTCCCCTGTTTCACGCGGAGAGCGCCGATTACGAAGGCTTGCTTTCCAACGCGGCCACCCGTCCGTCTAAGTCGCGCACGTCGGCCCGGTTCTCCAAAATTCGTGCTTCGAGGCGGTCGAGGCGCGAAGTGAGCGCCCGTATCTCGCTCCGCATCTCGCTCATCTCGGCGCGCATCTCACGCATCTCGGTACGCATCTCGCGCATCTCGGTACGCATTTCGCCAACCTCGCGGCTAATCGCGCTCAGGTAATTCAGCATTTCAGTGGTTCGATCTTGACTCATCTGTTTTCTCCCTGCTGTTGATCACCGGGGACGCGAAACTTTCAACCGCCACATCATATACTTACTCATCCCCGATTACCCAAAATTCTTTAAGCCCTCGGGCGCGGCGGTTAAGTTCGTAATCAACAAGTAGATTTTGAAATGTTCAGGACGTTTTTCTTGGAGGCTGTCTTTGCGCCTTTGCGTGGAATTTCCTTCTAGCCAAAGCGTCCTGAACTTTTCAGTTCTTATTTGATCCTCGACTCAGCTTGAGCCATCGCGCAGACGTGGATCGTTAAGGCGCAGCAGGATGTCCGCGACGAGGTTGCCGACGAGGACGGCCGTGGCCGTGACGAGCACTACGCCGAGCAGCAACGGCACGTCGCGCTGGCGCACGGCGATGACGCTCAACTCGCCGAGTCCCGGCCAATTGAGCACTGTCTCGACGACGACCGACCCGCTGACCACTCCGCCCAGCGAAGAACCGAAAATCGTGATCAGCGGATTCAACGCCGCGCGCAGAGCATGACGCCACACGATGGTCGTTTCCGGCAACCCCTTGCTGCGCGCGACCCGCACAAAATCTTCCGCGAGCGCCGCGCGCAAATTGTCGCGCGCCTGCGCGAGAAACAGCGCGACGAGCGGAGTTGCCAGCACCAACGCCGGCGGCCAGACGCTCAACCAGCCGAAGCCGGACGCAACACCGCCCGCCGCCGGCCCGGCCGCGCCGGCATTTAGCAAGGACGTACGGGCGAGCAACGCCAGCATCAAGAGCGCTAACACGAGCCGCGGCGTCGAAGCCGTCAGCAGGATGACCAACTCGCTCGCGCGATCAGCCCACCCGCCCGGCCGCGCCGCCGCCCGCCAGCCGAGAGTCAGCGCCACACTCCACGCTACGACGAGCGCCACCGCCGCCAGCCCGAGCGTGCGGAGCAGTCGCGGCCAGATGACCGCCGCCACGGGCGCGTGAAAATAGAATGACTGGCCGAAGTCGCCGCGCAACACGTCCGCGAGCCAACGCCAGTAGCGCACCGCGAACGGCTGATCGAAGCCATAGACGCGCGCCATTTCGTTGAGCGCCTGCTCAGAGACAAGCGGCGAATCGCGCAACGCCGCGAGCGCGTCGCCGCCCGCCGCCGCCAGCAACGCGAACGTCAGTAGCGAAACCACGAGCAGCACGCACGCGCCTTGCGCGATTCGTGTCAAAACCAATTTCAGCATCAACCGGGACACAGACAAAAAAAGAACATTCCAAACGACGGAGTTGGTTTAACATCTCCGCA
>JACCRA010000460.1 GCA_013813825.1 Pyrinomonadaceae bacterium
TTGATGATTCATTGCTCGCTTACTTTTGCAAAAGGTTTATTGCTCCGTCACAAAACTTGTGCTGCGACTTAATCTTAGTTTTCTCAAATGTAGACCAGACGAGACGATGGCAATCTTTGAGCGCTTACGACAAGAGTTTAACGAGTGGGCGCGTGCCGGGCGCGGCGCGAAGATGGAGCGCGGGCACCGTCCGACGGGAGAGCAGGCGATCAAGTGGATGCGCGTCGGCCCGGAGGCGCACGTCCTCGACGTGGGCTGTGGTTCTGGGTGGGCGGCGCGGATGTTCGCGGACTTAGCGACGGACGGCCACGTCGTTGGCGTCGATGTCTCCGACGAGATGATCCGAGAGGCGCGCGAGCAGAGCGCCGATTACGCGAACATCAATTATCGCGTCGCGCGGGCCGACGATCTGCCTTTCGCCGCCGAGACTTTCTCCCACGCCTTTTCAATGGAGACGCTTTATTACTCGCCCGACATCGGCGCTGCGCTACGCGAGATCAAGCGCGTCTTACGAACGCGCGTCGGGCTTTTCGTCGCAGTCGTCGATCTGTATCGTGAGAACGAGTCGTCGCACCAATGGGTGGAGCAGTTAAACGTGCCGGTCAAATTATTGAGCGCCGCTGAATACAGAGAGCTTTTCGTCGGAGCGGGCTTTGTGGAGGTGCAAGAGACGCGCCTGCTTGATCCGTCTCCGATCCCGAAAGTTTACGAAGGCACGACTTTCAAGACGCACGCGGATTACGTCCGCTTCAGGGAAGCCGGCTCTTTAATGATTAGCGGGCGGGTGGAAGAATGAGCGACAACAAAGAACGCATTGTCACGATCTTCGGCGGCTCGAAATGCGACGAAACTTGTTCGGAGTACAACGAGGCACGCCGCGCCGGGCAGTTGCTGGCCGACGGCGGCTACACCATCTGCACGGGCGGTTATCTCGGCGTGATGGAGGCGGCGAGCCGCGGGGCGCGCGAGCGTGGCGGACGCGTACTCGGCATCGTGATGAACCAGTTTAAGTCTGAGCCAAACCGCTACCTCACCGACAAAGTGGCGACGCCGCATTTCTATGATCGCTTGCAGCGTTTGATCACCCGCTCCGTCGGTTTCATTGCGGTGCGGGGCGGAATGGGGACGGTGACAGAGCTTTCTCTGGTCTGGAATAAACTGCAAACTCGCGTCATCGAGCCGCGCCCGCTAGTGCTCTTGGGCGATTGTTGGCCGGGCGTGATCCGTGCGTGGCGAGAACATTTAGTCGTCAGCGAAAATGACGTGCGGTTGCTCGACTTCGCCGCGACGCCGGAAGAGGCCGTGCGAATCATCGATCACAAATCACAAGGAGTTAGTTTATGAATTGTCAGAGTTGCGGCGCGGGGTTGCTTCCCAACGCGCAGTTCTGTGGCGCGTGCGGAGCGCGTCAGCAAACGCAGGGCTTATCTTCCGGCGGCGTCGCCGGCGGAGGCGGCGGTGGTATGCCGTTTCCACAACAACAGCCGCCGCCCCAGCAACCCGTAGCCCCACAAAACTGGCAGCCGGCCACGCCGCCGCCGCCACCTCAACAACAGTATCAGCAGCAATATCAGCAGCAAGCTCACGCCGGCGGCGGCATCCACATCGATAGTGATTCGCGCGGGCAGGGGCGCGGCTATCAGTATGAAGTAATCCATCAGCCTTCGTTTGCGCTGGCGGTGATTCAATTGCAGGCCGAGCAGTCGATCATGGCCGAGGCGGGCGCGATGGTTTCGATGTCGGCCAACGTCGAGTTGCAATCGCAAATGAAGGGCGGCTTGATGGGGGCGCTCAAGCGCGCGGTCGGCGGCGAGTCAGCTTTCGTCTCGACGTTCACGGCGCGCGGCGGCCCCGGCGAAGTGACGTTCGCCCCGGGCGGCCCCGGCGACATCGCCGCCCTCGAAATGAGCAATCAGACGTTTCTCGTGCAATCCAGTTCGTACCTCGCGGGGGATGCGAGTCTGGTCATCGATACCAAATGGGGCGGAGCCAAATCCTTTTTCGGCGGCGAAGGATTGTTCGTGTTGCAGGTGCAGGGACAAGGTTTGCTGCTGGTTTCCTCGTTCGGCGCGATCCATCGCAAGCGTCTGCAACCGGGCGAACGCTACGTCGTGGACACAGGCCACCTCGTCGCGTGGGAAGGACACATGCATTACGAATTGCGAAAGGCCGCGTCGGGTTTTTTCCGCAGCATGGTGAGCGGCGAAGGCATCGTCTCGGAATTCACCGGGCCGGGAGAGTTACTGATCCAGACGCGCAATCTCGCCGCCTTCGCCGGTCTGATGAGACCCTTCTTTCCGACACAATCAGGCGGCGGCAGCGGTTTCAATATCAATCTCGGAAACTAAGGGTAATAAGTCAGAGACCATTCTGAGGTCAGTCGTATGTCAACGGTGGAGTCGCAAAATCCATTGGTGAACCGGTTGCCGGGCGCGGGCCGGCGCGTCGGTGTGATCGGCGTGCCGCTCGACTTCGGAGCGGGGATCGCCGGAGTCGGTCTCGGCCCGGCTGCGATGCGCGTGGCGCGGCTCAATCAGCGGATCGCGCAACTCGGATATGAGGTGCGAGATTTGGGCGACATGCGTTTGGAGCGCCCGCGCTACGTCGCACCGCCGGACGACAAGGCTAAGTACCTGCCGGAAGTAGCGGCGGCGTGCGCGGCGTTGGCGGCGGAAGTCGGGGCGATGATGCGCGCGGGCGAGTTGCCAATCGTGCTGGGCGGTGATCATGCCATCGCCGCCGGCTCAATTTCCGGTGTCGCTTCCGTGCTGCACGAAAAGAATGAAGCGCTCGGCTTGATCTGGTTCGACGCGCACGCCGACATGAACACGCCGGAAACGTCGCCGTCGGGCAATGTCCACGGAATGCCGCTCGCCGCGCTTTTCGGATACGGGCCGAAGGAGTTAACGCACATCGCGGGCGAGCAGCCGAAATTGCAGCCGCGCTTCTGCGCACACCTCGGCGCGCGCGACCTCGACACGGCCGAGCGTGAGTTGATCCGGCGGCTCGATTTGCGTCTGTTCACGATGCGCGAGATCGATGAGCGCGGCATGAGCGCGTGCATCGACGAAGCCATCGCTATCGCCGCGCAAGCGCCCGGCGGCTATCACGTGACGTTCGACGTGGACGCGCTCGATCCCGGCGACGCGCCCGGCTCCGGCACCGTCGTCCGCGGCGGATTAACTTACCGCGAGGCGCACCTCGCGATGGAAAAGATCGCCGAAGCCGGCGGCATGATCTCGCTCGAAGTGGTAGAGATCAACACGACGCTCGACGTCAATAATCGCACCGCCGAACTCGGCGTCGAATTGATTCTATCGGCGCTCGGCAAAACAATTCTTTAAATGACGAGTGACAAGAGTTAAGACTTCTTCTTCTGGCTTTGTCACGCATCACTTACCTCTCGCTACTATTTCGGGGAGTTTCGATTGAAGAAGGTCAATGTCGGAGTCATTTTCGGCGGGCGCTCAGGCGAACATGAAGTATCAGTGCGTTCGGCCCGGTCGGTGATTGAGGCGATAGATCGAAAGCGGTTCGAGGTCATTCCACTCTGCATTACGAAAGAGGGACGCTGGCTGTCGCCTGCCGAAGCCGCTCGGGTGTTGCCGGAGACGACCGCCCGACAATTGCCGGAAAAGACGGCGGCGCAGCGCAACGCCTTGACCATTCTCGGCGATCCTTCGCGCCCCGGCCTCGTCGTGCTCGATGCCATTGAGAGTCTTCCTCGGCAGCGGCTCGACGTTGTGTTCCCCGTCCTGCACGGAACTTACGGCGAGGACGGGACGATCCAGGGGTTGTTGGAAATGGCGAATGTTCCTTACGTCGGCTGCGGCGTGCTGGCCTCCGCTTGCGGCATGGACAAGGTCGTGATGAAAATGCTGTTCCAACAGGCGGGGCTGCCGCTCTGCCGTTACACTTGGTTTCTACGCGCGCGGTGGGAAGCTGATCAAGCGCGGGTCGTCCGCGAAGTCGTGCGCGAGATTGGATTTCCGTGCTTCATCAAACCCGCCAATCTTGGCTCGTCAGTCGGCATCTCGAAAGCCGTTGATCGCAATTCGCTGGTGAAAGCCGTCGAATTGGCGGCGCGTTATGACCGCAAGATCATCGTGGAAGAAGGTCTCGACGCACGCGAGATTGAATGCGGGGTGATCGGCAATGAGGAACCGGAGGCCAGCCTGCCGGGCGAATACGT
>JACCRA010000473.1 GCA_013813825.1 Pyrinomonadaceae bacterium
GGCAGCATTTGAACACGATGCGCGTGTTGTCGATGCCGGACAAGTGGGAATATCCGTGGTTCGCGGCGTGGGACTTGGCGTTTCATTGCGCGCCGCTCGCGCTCGTCGATCCGGAGTTTGCGAAAGAGCAGTTGTGGTTGCTGCTGTTCGAGCAGTTTCAGCACCTGAACGGGCAGATTCCGGCTTACGAGTGGGAGTTCTCCGATCTCAACCCGCCGGTTCATGCGTGGGCGGTGTGGCGCGTCTATAACATGGATCGGGTGCGGACGGGGAAGGCCGACCGGCTCTTTCTGGAAAAGTGTTTCCACAAGTTGATGATCAACTTCGCGTGGTGGGTCAACAAAGTCGATAGTCAGGGCAACAACGTCTTCGAGGGTGGCTTCCTCGGCCTCGACAACATCACGGTGCTGGATCGCAGCCACGAACTGCCGAACGGGGCCCGACTCGAACAGTCGGACGCGACCGGCTGGATGGGCATGTTCTGTTTGAACCTGATGCGGATCGCTTTGGAACTGGCGAAAGAGAATAAGGCTTACGAGGGGATGGCGACGAAGTTCTTCCAGCACTACGTCTATGTCGGCGCGGCGATGAAACACATGGGCAACAAGGATTACCAGTTGTGGGACGAGCGCGACAGCTTCTTCTACGACGTGCTGCGCTACCCGAACGGCGAATTTCATAAATTCCGCGTCCGCTCGCTCGTCGGCCTGATCCCGCTCTACGCCATCGAGCGGCTGGAAGAAGATTGGCTCGAACCGTTCCCCGAATTTCGCGGCAACCTGCTCTGGTTCCTGAAGAACCGGCAGGACATCGTGCAACGCTGCATTACGACTTTGGAGCGCAACGGCAGCCGCGTCCATGTTCTCGCCGTCGTCGATGAAAATCAGATGCGCCATTTGTTGGAACGCATCTGGGACCCATCCGAGTTTCGCTCGGACTATGGTCTGCGGAGTTTGTCTAAGTTCCATGAAGCGCACCCGTTCCACTTCGGCGATAGCCACGTGGGATACGAACCGGCCGAGTCGAAGGAAATGCTCAAAGGCGGCAACTCGAATTGGCGCGGGCCGATCTGGTTCCCGACCAGTTTTATGATGATCGAGTCGATCCGCAAACTCGGCAAAGCCTACGGCTCGTCATTTCAGATCGACAGCCCGGTGGAGGGCGAGCCACCCGTCACGCTCGACGACATGGCGCGCGGCTTCGCCGAACGGCTGATCGCTCTCTTCACGCGAAACAGCGAGGGCGTGCGTCCCGTCCATGCCAAGTACCACAAGTTTCAGCACGACCCGCACTGGCGCGATCTCATCCTCTTCTACGAATACTTCCACGGCGACAACGGCATGGGGATCGGCGCTTCACACCAAACCGGCTGGACGGGACTGGTCGCCTCGCTGATCGACGAGTGGAGAAGATAAGACGAAATGATGAATGCGAAATGATGAATGATGAATGACAGACATCTGGCTTTAATTCATCATTCATCATTTCGCATTCATCATTATTTTTGGAGGACGCTATGCCTGCCTCTTTCAGTCCGGGTGAAATGACGCTGGCGCACGCGCTGGCGAAAAGCTATCCGACCGTTGGCGCGGCGGTGGCGGAAGCCGCCGCTTTGAGCGCGACGCTGACGCTGCCGAAAGGCGTCGTGCACGTGGTGAGCGACGTTCACGGCGAATATAAAAAGCTGCGCCACATAATCAACAACGCTTCGGGCAGTTTGCGACCGCTGATCAATCGCGTCTTCGCCAATCGTCTCGATGAAGCGGAACAGCAAGCCTTGCTAGCCGTGCTCTATTACCCGCGCGAGATGATTGAACACTTGGGCGGGCAATTGGCACAAGAAGAGTGGCGGCGCGCGTGGGTGCGGACGACGCTACGCCGGCAGTTCGATGTTGTGCGCGAGTTGGCGCGCGGTTATTCGCACCGGCATGTGACACGTCTCTTGCCGCCGGAGTTCAAGGAGTTATTCGAGGAACTTCACGATGAGCCGGCCGCGGGGCGCGGAACAAAGTACGTCGATGCCATGCTCGACGCGCTTGCCGCGCACCGGCGAGATTTGGCGGCGGTGCGGGCGGCGTCGCGTCTGATCCGTAACCTCTCGGTGCTGGAGTTAGTCGTCGCCGGCGATCTCGGTGACCGCGGAGCGCGAATCGATAAGGTGATCGATTACTTAATGGTACAGCCGAACGTCTCGTTTACGTGGGGCAATCACGACGTCTCGTGGATGGGCGCGTGCCTCGGTCACGACGCGCTGATCGCGACAGTGATCCGCATCTCGTTGCGCTACCGGCGACTATCGCAGTTGGAAGAAGGATACGGGCTGATCATGGCCCCGCTGGAAAAACTGGCGCGGACAGTTTACGCCGACGATCCGGCTGAACGCTTCAAGACAAAGGGCACGGGGCTGCGCGACGATCTGCTGATGGCACGGATGCAGAAGGCCATCGCGATCATGCAGTTCAAACTGGAAGGGCAAGTCAGCCGCCGCCACCCGGAATGGAACATGGGGCATCGCGATCTGCTCCACCGCATCAACAAAAAAGAAGGCACTGTCGAAATCGAGGGGCGCGTCTATCCGCTGCTCGACACGCATTTGCCGACCATCGAAGAGTCAGACCCATACGCTTTGTCAGTTGACGAACAAGCGTGCATGGAGCGGCTACGCCAGTCGTTCGTCACCAGCGCGCGGCTGTGGCAGCACATGAACTACGTCACGCGCCGCGGCATGATGTACATGACGCGCGATCAGGCGGTCATCTTCCACGCTTGCCTGCCAGTAGACGAGGCGGGGAACTTTTTGTCGCTCGAAGTTGAGGGCCAAGAACGCGCGGGACGTGAACTTTTCGACGCGCTCGATTCCATCATCCGCCGTGCCTTTCGTAAAGGGGCAGAGGCGTTGGATGCCGACGCTGACTGGCTCTGGTATCTGTGGACTGGTCCCGTCTCGCCGTTCTTCGGCAAAGACAAGATGGCGACTTTTGAAAACTACTTCGTGGAAGACAAAGACGCGCGCAAAGAGCACAAGAATCCCTACTTCAAGCTGATGCATGATGCGGATTTCTGCCGGCGGGTGGCGGCCGAGTTAGGCGTCGCGGACAATGCCCTGATCGTCAACGGGCACGTCCCGGTCAAGATCGAGAAGGGCGAAGCGCCGGTCAAGCAGGGCGGCAACGCCGTGACGATTGACGGCGCTTTCTCCGAAGCCTATGGGGATCGCGGTTACACGCTGATCCTCGCGCCAGACCGCATCGCCCTCGCCGAGCATTATCATTTCGAGTCGGTTCGCGACGCCATCACGGCCGGGGCGGACATCATGCCGCAAGTCTCCACCCTGCGCTCCTACGATTCCCCCCGCCTCGTCGCCGACACTGAACAAGGCGCGCTCCTCCGCGAACAGATCGCCGCGCTTCATCTTCTCGTCCGTGCTTACGAGGAAGGGGCGCTGTCCGAAACAGTAGCCTGATGTCAAAAGCCCGCGAGCCGTAAGTACCAACTACGGCTCGCGGGCTTTTGGCTGATATGGCTTTGATTACCCGATTTTAGCGACGGCCGGCAGTTCAGCAGTAGTAGCGGCGGGGCGGCGGTCGGCTTTTTGGACGGTGAAAACTTCGGTGCTCTGGCTCTTGCCCTTAACTTTTACGTCGCCGAGCGGACGCGTTTCGTAGTCGATGCCGAGCAGTCCGGCGGTGACGTGGCTGATCAAGATCGGCACGCCTTTCTCTTTCGTTGTCGATTCGAGTCGGGCCGAAAGGTTCACCGTGTCACCGATGATCGTGTATTCCAGTCGCCCCTCGGCCCCGACCACGCCGCAGGTCGCTTCGCCCGTGTGGATACCGACGCCGATGGCAATGTGCGGGCGGCCGGTGCCTTTCCACTCTTCATTGATCCGCTCCACCTCGGCCAACATCTCCAGCCCACACGCGACCGCCGCCCGCGCTTCGAGCTTGTCTCCGCGTGCGACCGGCGCGCCAAAGACGATCATTAAACCGTCGCCGATGAACTTATTGATGTGACCACCGTAGGAGCAGACGATGCGATGCATCCGGCTGAAATACTCGTTTAGCCACGTGACGACGATCTTGGAATCGACGGATTCGGAGAGGGTTGTAAAGCCGCGAATGTCGGTAAAGATGAGCGTCACGATGCGACGTTCGCCGCCGAGCGCCAAGTCCGCACGCTGTTGCCAGAGCGTGTCGGCCACTTCCGGTGACACGCAGCGCGAGAAGATGTCCATGATCTGCGCGCGCTCGGCTTCTTTCTCCTCACGCACCGCGCGCTCGTGCGCGTAGCGCAGCAGAAATCCCGATAGGGTGAAAATCCCCAGTCCCATTTCCGTCGTGGCGAGAGGCAGAATGAGTCCCTGCGAATTGAATGCCCATGAAGAAAGGACTACGAAGCCCACCGCGATTAGCACCACCACCACCGTGCCTAAAAATGCGCGCAGCCGGAACACGGCCATGCTCGTTAGCATGACGACAAGCAGCAAGATCGTGAGCGAGGCGGCGTATGAGAGCCGCCGCAAATTGTTGCCAAAGAGCAAAGTCGCCGCGACGTTGGCATGAATCTCGACGCCGGGCATCAGCTTGGGGGCGGTTTCGAGGGGTCGTCCGGTCACGCGCGCCAATAACGACGAGATCACACCCGGCTGATAGTAAGGGGTCGAGAAGAGATCGGGCGCGTCGTTGTTGGTTGCGCCGATCAGGACAATCCGATCCTTGAACAACTCGTCGGGGACGTTGGCCCCTTCGTTGAAGAGGATGTCGCCCGCCGAGATGTAACGAAAGCCGGGCGAGCGACGGCGGAAGTCGATGTTGATATTGGTATCGTTGCGGAGCGGAACGACGCGCTCCCCGATCCGCACCACGTCGGCTCCGGGGACAACTTCCATCGGCTTGTCCAGATAAATCTGAGCGATGGTCGAGGCGAAGCTAAAGTCGGCGGAACCGTCTGGGTGACTGCGGAACACTTGGGCGGTGCGGACGAAACGATCTTTGTCGAGCGGCTGATCGGCGTAGCCCACCGCCGACGAAACATCCGCGAACATCGGCAACGGCTTAATAGCGGGCGTGCCGCCCTCGTCGAGTTTCTGCACGATGACGACGTTCGACTCGTTCAAGACATCAACCAATTTCTGATCGTCAGCCTTTTGCTCTTCCGAAAGGCCGCTTTCCTCACTCAAATAAACGTCAAGGCCGATGATGCTTGCGCCGCCCTGTTGCGCCCGTTCGATGAGCCGCGCGTAGTAGCTGCGGGGCCAACCCTGCAACCGGACTCCGGATTGCCTGATCGCATCCTCGTCCACGCCGATGATCGTGATCGGCTCGCGCAACCCGCGCTCGCGCGTTTCGGGACGCACTACGTCGCGCAGTTGGAACAGCACATCAAGAGCTGACTGCTCCAAGTTGGAGACCAGCCCGTAAGGATAAGACGCGAATTGGCCGTTGGCGTCGGGGAGCGGGCGCATCGCCAGCGCCAGCCCGCCCCAGACCAAGAGCGTCATGCCGACGGCCAGCACCCAATACCAGCGGCGCAACAGAGTCGCGAAGATCGTGAATTTTCGGAAGATAGACATGGGGGGTGCTGTCGGAAAAAGTAAAATTAACGGAAGCCAAAAACAGTGCGAGATGGGCGATTGTACTGCCGCCGTGTGATGTGGTCAACGGAGACAAAACTGACAGGCGCGCCCTACTTTGATCCAAGAAGTTAACGTCGTTGACAATCTTGTTGTCAGGCATCGACGGCAAAGTATTTCAGATCGATGCCCGAAATACTGATGGATTCCTCGCGGATGCTAACTTCCGAGCCGTCGAGTTGCTCGCGCGCCGCGTCGGTCAGTAGGATGTCGCCCATCCGGGCAATGTCTTCGCCGAGTTTGGCCGCGAGGTTGACCTCATTGCCGAAGATGTCCTCGTCCTCGATGTTGAGGATCGTGCCAAAACCGATGCCGATTGAGACGTACAGGCGCTGGTCGTCGGGCAACAGTAAATTGGCGACGCCGAGATGCCGGGTGATATTACGGCTGGCCTTCACAGCCTGAGCCACGGTGTCGAAAAGGCACAACAGGTTGTCGGCCTCCGCCTTGACCAGCAACCCCTGATGCGCCTCGACGCACGGCCGGGCGACGAGTTGCATTTGATGGATCATCAGCAGGAAGGAAGCGATGCCCAGCCGCTGTGTGGTGCGCGAAAAGCCTGACATGTCCAGCACCATCACTGCTTTTTGCTGGCCGAACTCCGTTTCGAGCTGGCCGCTTATTTCGGCGCGCCGTTCCGGCTGCTCGATCATCTGCGTGAGCAAGCGTTCGAGGTTGGCGCGCGAGTTGTGGCGGGCGACAGGTTCGTTATTGTCTGAAGCAGTGATGGCGTTGTCGTCCGGCATGTTTAAACAGTCAGCAGGCTGAAATTAAAAAAACGGTTCGGACATTAGATAGTAAACATCAGCCACATGCAAAGCAAACAAATTTTGTTTGAGCCAGCGGTAAAATACCAGGATGTAATCTTGACTAAAAAGTAATGTATCGCGTAAAATGCTGACGTGCCTATAGTTCAGTTTTCAGGTCGGGAGAAACTTCGATGAAGGTCTCGGCGCAGGAAGAGTACGGGTTGCGGTGCTTGCTGCAACTGGCTTACTTGGGCAAGGATGAGTTTCTGACGCTCACACAGATCGCCGAGCGCGAGGGACTCTCGGTCGCCAACGCGGGAAAGCTGCTCTGGATTCTGAACAAAGCCGGGCTGGTGACATCGATCCGGGGCACAAAGGGCGGTTACAAGCTGGCGCGGCCAGCGACCGAAATTCATTTGAATGAAATCATCAAAGTGCTTGACGAAGACGTGTTGGCGGGACACTGCAAGAGTTACACGGGCGTGCTCGATGCTTGCGTCCATACGGGCAACTGTGGCATCCGCCCCGTCATCGTCGGCCTGCATGACGTGGTGCAGCGCGCCCTGTCCGGCATCACCTTAGCGCAACTGATCGGGACGGAGGCGAACGTCGAGACGACCCTCCACTGGATTCAAGGGCTGTCGCGACCGCCGCAAGCCGGAACGGCGCGGAAGAAGGCTTGACGTTTGTTATCGCTGCCGCTCCCGGTGTTGCTTTTATCATTTTAATCAATTGGTCCTCTGTTGACCGAAAAAGAGTAAGAACGATGAGCACAATCGAACTGCTGGCTAATCAAGAATATAAGTACGGATTCGTCACCGACATCGAGTCCGATGTGATCCCGCGCGGGTTGAACGAGGAGACCGTGCGACTGATCTCCGCGAAGAAGTCGGAGCCGGAGTGGCTGTTGGAGTTTCGCCTGAAAGCTTATCGACACTGGTTGACGATGGAAGAGCCGAAGCACTGGCCGAACATTACTTATCCGGCAGTCGATTATCAGGACATGATCTACTACAGCGCGCCAAAACAGCAGGCGAAGAAGGCGAGCCTCGACGAGGTCGACCCCGAACTGCTGCGGACATTCGAGAAACTCGGCATTCCGTTATCGGAACAAAAGCAACTCGCGAACGTCGCGGTCGATGCCGTGTTCGACTCGGTGTCGGTGGCGACGACCTATAAAGAGAAGCTGAGGAAGCACGGCGTCATCTTCTGCTCGTTCTCCGAAGCGGTGCAGGAGCACCCCGAGCTGATCAAGAAGTATCTCGGCTCCGTCGTGCCGACGAACGACAATTACTTCGCGGCTCTCA
>JACCRA010000107.1 GCA_013813825.1 Pyrinomonadaceae bacterium
GTTCAGCTATGTTGAGTGACTGCGCCACCAATTATCGCGCTCACGCGCGATGGGCTGGGACAAGCCGCAGCCCCTACAAGTCTACTCTGCGCCAGATGACAGTCTTATGTGGGTCGATTTAGAACAAGAAGCAAATCGTGCCACCGAGATGTTGAAAGGCAAGATCGTGGCGCAAGTTTGGCGGCATCAAAAGCAAAGATGGGCGTTGAGTTTACTGATGGTACTCGTCTGTTCGTTGATTGTAATGCCAATGGATTAGACATATCGATCACTTTTGATGGTTTGGAAGCCGACGAGTCAGGAGAATAAGACAGAAAACATGACCACAGCGAAGATCGGCATCATCGGCGGCAGCGGTTTGTACCAGATGCCGGAACTGACGGATGTTGAAGAGGTGCGCGTCGAGACGCCGTTCGGCGCTCCGTCGGACGCTTTCATCGTCGGCACACTGGAAGGCATGCGCGTCGCGTTTCTCCCGAGACACGGGCGCGGTCATCGTTATCTGCCGACCGAGTTGCCGTTCCGGGCGAACATCTACGCGATGAAGTTGCTCGGAGTCGAGCGCATCCTGTCGGCCTCGGCCGTCGGCTCTTTGCAAGAGCAGTATGCGCCACTCGATATGATGATCCCCGATCAGTTTTTTGATCGCACACGCGCGCGCGCGCAAGAATCAACTTTCTTTGGCGAGGGCATCGTCGCGCATGTGACGTTCGCGCATCCGGTCTGCCGGGAGTTGGGCGATGTGCTCGAAGAGTCGTGCCGCATGGCCGACGTGAATGTTCATCGTGGTGGCACGTACCTGTGCATGGAAGGCCCGGCGTTCTCAACGAAGGCCGAGTCGAACGTCTATCGCGCGTGGGGGATGGACGTGATCGGGATGACCAATTTGCAGGAGGCCAAGCTGGCACGCGAGGCGGAAATCTGCTACTCGACGCTAGCGCTCGTCACTGATTACGACTGCTGGCACGAAGGCCACGACGCCGTCTCGGTCGAAGCCGTTATCGAATATCTCAACAAAAATGTCCGCCATGCCCAATTGATCATGCGCGAGGCCGTCAAGCGCCTCGCTCAAGCGCCACGCGCCTGCCAGTGTGGGACGGCGCTCAAAAACGCGATCTTTACCGCGCCCGGCTTATGGCCGGAAGCGACAACGAAGAAACTCGAAGCGATCATCAAAAAGTACTGCGGCGAGTAATAGGTGATAGGTGATGAAATCGGAAACCAGAGATTAGGACACTGGAAATATGGACGGGATTGACAGGATTAATGGAATGAAGCGGAGCAGTCCCGGTCAAGCCGGCGCGCGCTCTGTTCCTATCATCTTGTTCATCCTGTTAATCCTGTCTCATTCTCCTGTGGTTTGATTTAGAGGTAAACTGTCTCGTCGCCGATGAAACATATCTGTTGCTAGTGAGGTTAAGATGAAGAAATTAGCTTTGACGATTTGTGGCTTGGTATTGTTGGTGTGTGGCGCGTCGGCGTCGGCGCGGGCGCAGACCGGCGCGGTGCGCGAGCCGGATCAGGCGACTTCGCTGCGCGACCCGCTTCTCGAAGCCGACTCGATGAAGAACCTTGAGGCGGCGAGGCTTTACTTCAAACTCCGCAAGGCTTACCGCGCGTCGCTTGCCCGCTCGGAGGAGATCATCGCGGGCAACCCGAACTTCTCGCGGATCGACGAGGCGCTGTACATGGCCGGCATGAGTCACCTCTATCTTTCGCAAAAAAAGGGCAAGCAACCGCCGACCCTCGATGCCGAAAAGCATCTTGAAGAGGCAAGACGATACCTCTCACAACTCGTCAACGACTTCGCCGATAGCGAGTTTTACAAAAAGGCGGAACTAGAGTTGAACGGAATCGGGGGCGCGAAAAAGTCGGAAGACAGGTAATGCATATCGTCCGTGGTCAGTTATCCGTTGGGATGCTCGATCTTGCATCTTGGTTTTTAGCATTCGGCTTATCTACTACCGGCAACTGACTACTGACCACTAACAACGGACGTTTTTTAATAGGAGAAACTACAACGTGTCATTGCTGGTTGTCGGTTCGGTGGCGTTCGACGCGGTCGAGACGCCGTTCGGAAAACGGGAGAAGATGCTGGGCGGGTCGGCAACGCACTTTTCGTTGTCGGCCGGGTTTTTTTCCGACGTGAGAGTGGTCGGCGTCGTCGGGGGTGACTTCGGGGCGGAAGAGTACAGCGTGTTCGAGCGCCACGGGATCGATACCACCGATCTCGAACAAATTGAGGACGGCCGCACTTTCTTCTGGCAAGGGCGTTACGACTTCGACTTGAACACGGCGCACACGCTCGACACGCAGTTGAACGTCTTCGCGGATTTTCAGCCAAAACTCTCGGACGCCGCTCAACAGTCGCGCCTTGTCTTCCTCGGCAACATTCAGCCCGATCTGCAACTCGAAGTTCGCGCGCGAGTCCGCGGCGCTGAACTTGTCGCGCTCGACACAATGAACTACTGGATCAGCACCGTGCCCGATGCGGTCTGGAATGTGGTGCGCGCGGTCGATGTCGTGATCATTAACGACGCCGAAGCCAGACAGTTGGCGGGCGAGCCGAATCTGATTAAAGCAGCGAGAAAGATTCTCGCCGCCGGCCCGCGCGCTCTGGTTATCAAGCGCGGCGAATACGGCGCGGCTTTGTTTACGTCGAACTCGTACTTTGCAATCCCGGCCTATCCGCTCGAATCCGTCTTCGACCCGACCGGCGCGGGCGACACTTTCGCCGGCGGCTTGATGGGCTACCTCGCCAGTCAGGATTCGCTCGACGAGGCCACGATGCGCCGCGCCATGATCTTCGGCTCTGTGATGGCGTCTTTTAACGTCGAAGAGTTCGGCACCGAGAGAGTTCAGCGTCTCACACACGATGAGATCAACGAACGCTTCAGCACCTTCAAGCGGATGACGCATTTCGAGGAGATCCCGTTCGAGCGTGCCATCCGCGCGACACCCTAACGTCATGACAAGTTTGAAGTTTCGCTGTTCAGGTTTTAAACTGGCTTTCAATTTGAAACCTGAACAGCGAAACTGCAAACTTTAACCCCCAATTTTTGCCGAGGTGATTGCTATGTTTTGTCCCGTGTGCGAGTCGGAATATGAGGATGGGATCACGCAGTGTGCGGACGATGGGACCAGTCTCGTCGAGCGGCTGACGGCGGACAACACCGCGCGGGATCACAGCGAGGCGCGGTTCGTGCCGCTGCACAACATCGGCTCGCCGGCCGAAGCCGAGATGGTCGCCGACATCCTGCGGCAAAACGGGATTCGCGCGGCCGTGCAATCCGGCGGGATGGACGCCTTCTCGCCTTTGCTTTCGACGACCGCGCCGGGTGCTCTCGTGCTGGTTGACGAGCGAGATTATGAGCGCGCAAACGAGGTGTATGTTTCGTTCTTCGGCACAGACACCACCCCACTGACAGGCATGACGGCAGCAGAGGATGCCGATGCGGCGGCGGCGGCCGATGCTGCTTGGGATCGCGATCCTGCGGCGTAAGTTTGAGAGAGCGCCGCGATCTCTTGTTTCCTTAACGCGCGGCGGGGGCGGCGGTGGAGGGCGACATGAATGAGGAAAACGAAGCCGCCGTCGTGGTGCTAATCACGGCGGGCAGCCGGGAAGAGGCGGCGCGCCTTGCCGAGATGCTGGTCGGTGCGCGACTCGCGGCGTGCGTGCAAATACTGCCGGAGATGGAGTCGATTTATCACTGGCAGGAGCAGATTCGGCGCGAGCCGGAGTTTCTCTTGTTGGCTAAAACAACTGCCAATTGTTTCGGCGCGCTGGAGCGCGAAGTGCGCGCCCTGCACAGCTACGAGACACCGGAAATCGTCGCCCTGCCCGTCAGCGCCATCTCTGCGCCTTACCTCTCTTGGCTCACCGGGAACGTCAAGTCCCACAATTAACAATCGAAGCTGCGGCCGGCGGCGATCAAAAATCTCAAAGCTAGAGCGAGGGGCGCACGGCTGCCCTCTCGTCATCACCTGATGTACTTATCGGGAAGCGTCGGATCGAGCTTCAGCAAGGAATCCTGACTGTTGACGACGATCTCGACTGCCCGCGCCGGGGAATCCGTCACTTGCAGCAGCAGGACGTCCGGCCCTGAAACCATCTTTTCGTTGAGCAGCACACCTTTAATCCATCCGATCATGCCGCTCCAAAATTCTGCTCCGAAAAGGATGACCGGAAAATTTTTGATTTTGCGAGTTTGGATGAGTGTGAGCGCCTCGAATAATTCATCGAGCGTGCCGA
Source organism: Pyrinomonadaceae bacterium (assembly GCA_013813825.1). Taxonomy (GTDB): domain Bacteria; phylum Acidobacteriota; class Blastocatellia; order Pyrinomonadales; family Pyrinomonadaceae; genus JACCRA01. Next base: position 4,253 of record JACCRA010000107.1, read on the forward strand.
AGCCGCCGGGGAAGATGATGAAGGCATTGCTATATTTAATGAACATCGTCTTGCGAACGAAGAAGTAATTGAACTTCAGCGAGCGCGTTTGATAGCGATTGGGGCTTTGCTCAAAAGGCAGTTCGATGTTGCAGCCGATGGAGACGCCGCCCGCTTCAATCGCGCCGCGGTTGGCGGCTTCCATGATGCCCGGTCCGCCGCCGGTAATAACTGAGAAGCCGGCGCGGGTGAGGAGTGCGGCCGTCTCGCGCGCCGACTCGAAGAAAGGGTGGCCGGGCTGCGTCCGCGCCGAGCCGAAGATCGAGACGCCGCGCGTCACCGTCGCCAACTCGTCGAACCCCTCGACAAACTCGCCCATGATGCGGAACACGCGCCACGTATCAGTGTGCGTGAAGTCGTGCGGACGCGGGCTTTCGAGCAATTGCTCGTCCTGCGTGACGTGGTTATCGGGCAGCGCTTGGTCTTTAGTCTCAGCCATAAAAGAGCAGAGGTCAGAGGTCAGAGGTCAGAAACTTGTCTTTGCTGACCTCTGACCTCTGACCTCTTTCAAAATGCCATGATGTTGTAGCCGCAATCGACGTGGAGGACTTCGCCGGTGATGCCGGAGGAGAGCGGGCTACAGAGGAAGAG